>NZ_JBHMAU010000075.1:0-103673 GCF_042429315.1 Brevibacterium otitidis
CTATCCGGGTCTTCTTCTCCGCCGGAATCGAGGGTGGTCTACCCATGTCTGACTCTCCTTCAGGACCTACATAACGGCCCTGCCACTAAGTCTGACGCGCGACAGACACCCACCATCCGGCAACCTCAGCCTGCCTCTCCGTGGCGGCGGTCGTCTCGGCGTGGAACACTGACCCGGCCCAGAATGTCTGATGACACGCCCGCACGTCGCATATCAGCCGGTCGGAACTACCTCGCATCACACTCATCGTTCTCTCCAATCCGTTGGTATCCGCCTGTTTTCAGGCCGTCCTCGGTGACCAGCCATGCGGCCCTGCCGAAGCGGCCCTCGGGCAGTGCGACCCAGACGTGCCCGAGCACGGCGTATCCGCCGAGACTGCCGGTGAACGGGTGAGTGACGCGCAGTATCCCTCCGTGATCGTTCCGCCAGATCCCCCGCAGGTCACTCATCGTCTTGTCCTTCACGGCGTGTACTTCCCTGCTCGCAGCTGACGGCGGAGGGCCTCACGATGCCGTCGCCGGTCGTGTCGCCGGTCGAGAATCCACGCCCACGCACGGGCCGGGGCGGTGATGATCTGGTCAAACAGCCACATGATGATTCCTTCCGTTGTCATACTCGTTGTTCTTCAATCGGGTGATGAGATTCGCTCGACCGTGCCGGCACAGCGCACGTTCCGCCGCCGCCAGTGACCCCCAGCCGGCCCGTTTCACCGTCGAGACGTTCCAGGTGTGGCCGAGTCTGGCAAGCTCAGCGAGGTCGTCGATGCGTTCAGTGATCGTGGAGTCGCCGATGCGCAGCGCGGAGACATCTGGCTGCTCGTCCGGATCGTCGATGTCGTCCCACGCCAGGGCTGGGAGCCATCCGCGTTGGCGGGCCAGTCGTTTCGCTCTGGTGACCGAGGCCGCTGGCACCTGGTCGTCTGGTGCCTGCCACGCTCGGGTGAAGAAACCGGCGATCAGATCGCGGGTCTCAACGCTCGTCGTCTCGGTCGTGTTCCGGGCGAGTCTGTCGATGCGCTGCCGGTCGACACCGACCTGGTCGGCGATCTGCCGCAGCGACCAGCCAACATAGACGAGGGCTTGGACGCGGCGGCGAGCGCCGGTGGCGTCGACGGCCGTGTTGGCTGCGGGTTTGAGGGTGACGGCGAGGATCTTCTGCGCGGTGGTCTTGTAGATCTGCCGGCGCGGTGGCCTGTGGTCGGGGTGGTCGGGTTCGTGCGGATACTTCCCCCACAGCAGATGTGTGAGTGTCGAGGCTGGGATGCCGGCGATCTTGGAGACTTGCTTCCAGCCCATGCCTTGTGCGGAGAGGTTGCGCAGGTGTTGGCGGGCGGGTTCGGCGTCGACGAGGTCGGTGCGGCCGTAGAGGCGCTGCCGGCGCCGGTTCGCTTCGTACAGGCGGGCGGCTTCGGTGCAGTCGGCGCACCGGCATCCGTGGTGGACGTAGGTGACTCGCTGTCCGTGGAGGTGTGTGGTGCGGGGGCACTTGCAGTCTTCGAACACACGCCCAGAGGCCACAGAATCGCGTGTGACGCGATTGTAAGTCTGGTTGGGGTGATTAGTCGTTGTCGGCATTCTGATCGCTCCTAGGCGTGTTCTCGTGCGTCTGGTGGTGGTGTATGAACGGTTCGACCCGGTTCGGGATCCGTTCCACAGAGATGAATGCTCCCGGCTGGCCGTCTTCGAAGGTCCAGTCTTTGCGGGCGTGCCATTCGACGATCCCGGCATCATCGACGATCACCCCGGCCTGTTCGAGAGCGTCACCGATAGCGCGCTGCAGCTTGTCCAGATCAGGAGGCGACCACGGCCCGCGGTGCTTGGACTTCTTCGGTCGCGGCAACAGCACGTGCAGGCTGGCCCGCAGTGGTGGCGTCATCGCCTCCCATTCGGGGCCGGCCTCGGCCTGGGCTGCTTCGATGACAACTTTCCTCCAGGCGGGCAGCTTCTTGCTCATCTCGATCATGCGGCCTCCGCCGATGTGGCGCTTGGATCCCTGCGGGGCTGGGATGCCGTTGACGGTGAGTTCGAACCGTTCAGGCCAAGCCAGCGGGGCGGGGTCAGAAGGGTGGTTCATCGTTGTCTCCGATCATCAGGCTGCGTGTGGTCAGGTCGGGTTGTGGGTCTGGTGTGGGAAAGCGGGCCCCGCACTTGTGGGTTGGGACGACCGGGGTGCTCTCTGGTGGGTGTGAGGCTGTGTGCCAGTGTGTGCGCTGGTGGAGTTCGGGTGCGCCTGCGTGGTTTTCGAGCATGTAGGTGCGGCGGTCGGTGATGATGCAGGCGATCTCCTGGTCGCGGTTGAGGGTGGTGGGGTCGACGGTGACGCGGAAGGACGACCAGTCGGCGTCGTCGCCTGTCAGGACTGTCTGTCGGCAGTGGCCGCAGCGGCCGAGTTTGACGCCGCGGCGGGACTGCTTTCGTTTCGGGTTGTTGAGCCACTTGTGCAGCCAGGCCGGTGTCAGCATGAGCGTTCTCGTTCGTGGCGTCGGCATTGGCAGTGTTGGGACAGCCAGGTGCTGATGTCCTCGGCGTGGCGGTCGATGTTGCTGATGATGTTGTCGTAAACGGCGGTGAGGGTTTCCTGGTCTGCTCCTGAACGTTCGAGGTGGACGAGCTGCTTCAGCAGTTCACCGCTTGCGGTGTGGAAGGCGTATCGGTTCGGCATGGTTGTTCGTCCTTTCGTCGGGAACTGGTGGCAGTGACCGCAGTGACCACAGTGCCCAGGTTTAGAAAAACTGTCTTCGCGATGTGCGTATGCATGCGTACGTGAGCGCCTACGCGTACGTGCGCGTGTTTGGCGTACCTTTCCGGAAATATGGTCACTGTGGTCACTGTGAGAGCGTTTGTGCTGGTCAGATATGTTGTTCTGGCAGTGACCAAGTGTTTTTTCTCTTGTCACTGGTTGGTCACTGCGGTCACTGAATTTTCCACAGGCAAGTGACAGGTGCCGGTGAGGGTCTGATATACTGGCACTATGAGTATTTCGACAGTCCACTGCCCACGCTGCGGTCACCACATCGCCGACCTGCAGCCGAACACCCGATCCAACGACGCCTCGAAAGCCAGAGCCGACGCCCGAACCGAGCTGCGCGACTTCCTCGCAGCACGCACCGTCCACCGCCCGAACAGCCGTGAAACGAGCTCCGACCTCTACCTCGCCTACGTCGACTGGTGTGACGAGCAGGGTATCCGCCGGGGCTCCCGCCAGATGTTCGGGCGAGCCCTCAACGACATGCCTGAGATCACGAAAGCCAGGTCGAACGGCATCCGCTACTGCCTCGGTGTGAAACTGATGTGACATCACCGATCACTCCAATGCGCGGCGACTTCCTCGTCGGTGAGCTCATCGGTGTCGAGCAGCACGAGACCGGTGTAGAAGCGTTTCCCGTTTGACCGGGTCGATTCGACTCCGAACCGTTGTCGGATCTCACGCCCGAACACCTGCGCACTCAACGGCCGCTCACCTTCCTCACCACACCAACGCGTGTAGATCATCCGCAGCGCCTTCGTCGACACCCGCGCATCCTCGTTGGCGACGATCTCGACGTGCTCGTTCATGAACCGGCCGAGAGAGTCCTCCTCGGCCGCGTACTGTTCGGTGGCGGCGAGAACGCGTTCGGGATCTGCGAGTCCACCAGCGGTGGCGGCGAGCGCACCGTCGATGATCCACTGCAGGATCCCGGGCCCTTCTTCTGCGACCATCCGCTCCGACAGGCCAGGGATGCGCTCTTCTGGTGGGATGACGCGGGTGAAGGGCAGCAGGCGTAGCCGCCGCCAGAATGATTCACCGCCACCAGATGCGACGGTGGGCTGATGGTTGCCCATCAGGAACAGCGTGTGACTGGGTTCGAAGGTGAAGAAGTCTTGGTGCATATAGCGGGCTTTGACGCGGTCGCCGCCGGTGAGCTTCTTGACCTTGCGCTCGTCGAACTTCTGACCGGGGTTGAGCTCGGAGCAGACGACGAGGCGCATGCCCATCAGGTCGGCCAGTTCGGTGGGGTGCTGGTCTTTGCCTTGGACGAGGAAGTCATCGGGAGCGACGGTGGCGTAGTCGCCGAGGAGTGCGAGGCAGGTGTCGAGGAACGCGGATTTGCCGTTGCCGCCGGCGCCGTGGAGGAATGGCAGGATGTGGTGGATGACCCGTCCGGTGGCGGCGTAGCCGATCAGCCTCTGCAAATAGGCGATGAGCTCACGATCGTCAGCGAAGGTGGTGGCGAGGAACCGGTCCCACAACGGTGTGTCCTGGCGTTCGGGTGCGACGGCGGTGATCTTGGAGTGCAGCGCGTCCGGTGTGCAGGGTGTCGTTTCACCGGTGGTGAGGTTGACGATCCCGGTGGGGGTGTTGAGCGCGTCGGGGTCGGCGTCGAGGTCGTCGGCGGTGACCCGGATGCGGCTGTCACGGCGGGCGAGACCAGTCATCGCCTCTAACGAGCGACGGGAAAGGCTTTTGAGTCGGTGTTTGGCGAGCTCTTTGTCATCATCTGGGTTGATGGATTCGACGACGTTCCAGGCGGTCTCGACCGCTTTGCTGTCATCGGTTTGGGTTTTCCAGCGGGTGCCGTCCCAGGCGAGCCAGCGCCCGTGTTCGGGCAGATAGCGCAGTTCGTGGGAGTGCCGATGGATGAGGAGGTCGGCGTTGCCTTTGTCGGTGAGGGTGGTGATGGTGCGGATCGGCATTGCGACGATGTTGCCGGCAGGTTTGGGTTGTGGGGCGAGTGCGGCGGTGCCGTCACTGGCAGGTGTGAGGTCGAGCAGCTGCTTGGTGGTGTCGCCGGCCGGGCGCATCGTGACTTCCCGTCGCGGCGCCTGCCGTCCGTATCCCTTTTTGGCGAGGTCGCGGGCGGCCGCGCTGTAGTCGCCTCCGTGGTTGAGCAGCGTGTAGGCGGCGAACTTCGAGTAGGCTTTCTCGGTCTCGAACTCTGTCGATGAGGTGAAGACGTAGAGGTTGTCGGCGGGGTTGCGGCCGGTGGTCGCTGAGATGCCGGGCCCGGTCTTGCCGGGCCGCCGCCACCCGATCGCCCCACCGGGAAATGTTTTGACTGGTTCCCAGCCGGTGAGGATGTCCCGCCAGTCGGCTGTTTGGTTGAAGTCGTCGCCGGGGCGCAGCCCGTCGATGTCGGGGTTGTGCGGCACGGCAGGTTTGGGTGCGTCGATGATGGTGGGGAAGTGCTCGTTGATCGAGGCGAAGACGGATTCGATAGCTTCAAGGTCACCTGCATTGAGTGTCGGCGCGGTTGCGGGACTGCCGACGAGGCGCGTCCATGGTTTGCCCGAAGCGTGTGCGTGGCCGGTGGTGGGTGCGACGACGACGAAGCCACCTTCGCCGCGGGTTTCGGTGATCACGGCCCGGTCTGCGGTTTGGGCGAGTTTCCGGTTGCCGGGCGGCTGCTCGGTGAGTCGGATCATCCAGTGGATGCCGCCAGAGGGTGATTGCTCGACCCAGCCGGTAGAGATTGTTTGCCACAGCTGCCCGAGTCCGGACGCTTCGGCGGTGTCGCGCAGCTCGGTGAGCCGGTCGATGTGGGCGCCTTCGATTTCGATCATGTAGAGGTTGCCGGATATGGCACCGGTGATGACGCCGAGGCCGGCATCGGGCTCGCTGAACCAGGTGTCGAGTTCGTCGGGGGTCGGCATCATCTGCATGTAGGACTTCCATGTGACGGCCGGTCGTTTGGTGCCGTCGGTGCGGACGGGGATGGGGGCGATGCCAGCCGTGAGGAGTTCGTGGGCGGTGGTGTGGATGTGGTTCACCTGTGGTGGTTTCCCTTCCTGCGTGTGGGGTGGCTGGCATGGACTGGTGTGGTGCCCTGCCGGGGGCTTGATCCCCCGGTAGTGCCGGCCGGTTCCGGTCAGGGCTGTTAGCCGTTTAGGCGTTGCGGAGTGCTTCGATCACGTTCTGGTCGAGGCCGGTCGCCTGGGCGATGGTGGGGGTGTCGAGGCCGAGGCCGATGAGCTGCCTGGCCTTGTTGACGTTGCTGTCCGGGCCGCTCGCCTGATCACCTGCAGGCTGCTGCTGTGCCGGTGCTGGCGCCTGGGGCTGGGCGGCCTGGGGCTGCTGTCCCCACTGTGATGCCGGCTGCGGGGCGGCCTGGCTGCCGGCGAACATGCCCGCAGTCGCCGAGGGGGCCTCGTAGCGCATCTCGAAGAGTTTCGGGGCGTTGAACCCCGGGTTCGATGCCTGCCCGTCAGCCTTGTAGGTCATCGAGAACCTTCCACCGACCTGCAGGTCAGTAGCGCCGGCGGCCTGCACGGCACGTTTGAGTTCGTTCATCTGCGGCCCCCACGCCTTGATGACGACCTTCCGGGTCCCGTCATCGTCAGCCTTCTCGGGGTCACGCTGCTCAGTTTTGATGGTGACGATGATCTCCTGCTGCGGGTTGCCGTCCTTCCATGTGAGTGGTTCACCGGTGCCGATGTCGCGGCGCTGCCTGACCTCAGGGTTGGCGGTGATCTCACCGGCATACGTTGTGCCGATGGTCGGCCATTTCGCGAAGATCCCACCGGTCTGAGCGAGCATGTCTGCAATCGATGTCATAGCTGTCTCCTTTGTGTGTTTTCTTTGGTTGGGTGCTCAGAGGTTGAGCAGTGCCGCCGTGGATTCGGCGACAGGTTTCTGGGGTGCGCCGGGGAACCGGCGACACGAGTAGCAGTCCGGGTCTGCTGGCAGCCCGTTGATCCAGTCGAGGGCCGCTTCGTCGCTGATGGTCTGCATGGCGGTGACGTTGAGGGCGATCCTGTCCGCCCGTGCGAGTGCCGCCTCGGCGAGGCCCGGGTTGTAGGGTTCGGTCCAGAAGTGTGTGAGCCCGAGTTCCCCGTCGCGGGGCAGAAACGTGATCGCGACCTGTTGCGGTGTCTCGCCGGCGTTGGCGAAACCCCGGGCGTACAGGTGCGCTTGCACCCGATACTGCGCGGACGGGCCCTGCCGGCGGTACTTGGTGAGCTGTTTCGGTCCGACGACCTTCCAGTCGTTGACGACCCCAAGCCCTGGGATCCACAGGTCACATGACCCGGTGATCGGGGTTCCGGCGATCGTCCCGACTGTGACCGTGCGTTCGCACTCGAACTGGCCCTCTAAGTCACCGGCAGCTGAGGCAGTGGTGAACCACTCTTCGAGTTGTGCGTGCACCGCGGTGCCGACAGCCGGCTTCCATGCCGGGCCTGTCTCGTCGGCTGGTGTGCCGGCGAGCTTGTGGCCCAGGCACCGGTCGCACGGGATCCCGATCTCGGAGGGGCCGATGCGTTTCTGCAGCGACCTCGGATGCGCGGCGATCGCCGCCTGGATGACACCGAGGAGGGTGTCCTGCACATCTTGTGCTTCGTCAGTCGTCAACATGATGGGGGCAGTCATTTCACGGTGACGCGAGGCGTGCCGGACGTGCAGTACCGGTGGTATTCGTTCTCGCCGAGTTCCTTCTTGATCGCCGTCGTGTCCGGTGTCGTCTTGTAGAACGTCGGCCAGGCGACGACGGGATAGTTCTCGAGGAATTTCTTGGTGTTGAGCCGGCGGTTGGGGGAGACGGTGATGTTGCCAGCGCTGGTCTCGGTTTTCCCTTCGGGCAGGTGGGTGGCGAACCATGTTTTGATCTCGTCGAGCTGCTCGTTCAGCTCAGCGATTTTCGCCTGCAGGCTGATGTAGGCGGCTGCGTTCTTCTCGGCCTGCTCATGTGTCGTCGTGGTCATCGTTGGTTTCCTTCCGAGTGGGTGTGGCCATTTCGGCCAGGATCTGTGCAGTGGTGAGGTTGCCTTCCCGCAGTGCTTCACAGGCGGCGTGTTCGAGCGCGAGGCGTTCGATGAACTCTTCGGTTAGGACGCTGCGAGGCTGGAGTTCAGGCGACATCGGGGAGCAGCTTGTCGAACGCCTTCGTGAACTCCGACACCGTCCGCTCAGCCACCGATGCCGGTGCATCATCACGCTCACCGTCGTCTGGGCCGTCACCGTCGTTGGTGCCGTGGAGGATGTATTCGGCGAGCTCGATCAGCTCGTCGGAGACACATGGTGTGCGCACTGTCTCGGTGTTCCCACCGTCGAACAGCTGCTGTCCGGACTCAGATCGGCGCTCGACGCACAGGTAGTGGCCGAGCTCGTTGCTGTTGATGATCTTCCCGGCGATCGCCGCCGCGGTTGCTCTGTTCTGCTGGTCGGTGTGCGGGAGGTCGCTTACGAGGTGGTTCATGGGGTGGTTCCTTTCTGCTGGCGGATGTAGCGTCGAATGTCTGCTGGGTCGTACCGCCAGGTTCCGAAGATCGCCACTGCCGGCAGCAGACCGTCTTTGCGCAGCCGGTGCACTGTGCGAGGGTGTACGGATAGGAGCTCGGCGACTTCGTTTGCGGTCAGCAGCCGGGACAGCACGGCGGTCATGGTCGGCCTCGGTCGTGATCGATTGCCGCGGCGAGCGTCCCTGCAGCGATGAGGGTGACACCAGCGAGCGTGAGGCCGTTCATGGTGAGAGTGATCGTGTAGGACCACGCGTTGATGATCGCGCCGGCTGCGACGATCGGCAGCCACAGGAATGACAGGCGGCGGGCTTCATACTTCGTCATCGGTGAGGCTCCTCGTCTTGAACGTGTGGTCGGTGTCGTCGTATGCGACGTGCCGGCTGGTGGCGATCGCTCGTTCGCACAGGTTGACGCGGTCGGTGAGCCGGTCGATGCCGCGGGCCAGCCCGTCAGCGAACACGACGGTGAGGATCGTGGCGATCAGGGACAGCCAGGCGACGCCGAGAGTGAGGACAGTCAGGGCGGTCATGACGTCGACCCTGGATCTGCAGGGCCTGATGGACGATCTCGTCCTCGGTCAGCGCTGGGCGCGTACCGTAGCTGCCGGTCTTGCGGATCGTCGGCAGAACCTCCGCTGTGACCCAGCGGCGGAACTTCACCGCTTCGGGCTTGTCCGATCGGATGACGACCTCGTACATGCCGGCCTCCGAGACGATCGTCATCTGCTGTGCGCCGCCGGCGGTTCCAAGGGTGTGCGTCTGACGCACACCCTCGTCGAGGCGGGCGGCCAAGCGTCCTGGCGATGCGATGCCGAGGACCTTGGCGAGGTCGGCGAGCACGAACCACGGCTCACCATCCAACTCGACCGTGCGCACCGGTGTATCCTGGTAGTCGAAGATCCTGAGATTCTTCATCTCGTGTCCTTTCTTGGACCGTGGCCCTCGGCGCTCCACCGCCGAGGGCGTTTCCTTTTTCCCTACTTCCTGTAGTGAGACCGGACGCGGGGTTTCCCCTTACACCCGCGCCCGGCCCCACCCTTCAGCCGCCCGAGTCGCATCCCCGTGTCGACTCCGACGACCCGCACGGACGCTCAACCGCTGACTCGACGGGAGCCATGTCCGCGCCCTCCCTTAAGGTGTCCCCAACGGCAGCAGTGTCCGCTGCTCCCGTTGCCACAGGTGCTGCTACACGGGCAGCGCCGTAACCCGAAAGGGAAGAACCATGTCCAGCAAACGGCTTGCGTGCATCGTCATCGGCGACAGCACCACCGACGGCATCGTGATCGGGTACCGCGACGATGTGATGCGTGCACTCCATCACGCGCTGTTCCAGCACTTCGCCATGACCGGCCTGGGCGGTCAGGTCACATTTCATGTCGCTGGCTCCAAAGGCAACGTCGAGCGCCACTTCTTTCTGACGCCCGACCGGCCTATTCACTTCATGTACTCCCAGGGCAAGTTCCCGCCGAAGTCTGAGGACGAAGTCAAGCGCATCTCGGAGCTCCTCCGGATCGGCGAGATCGTCCACATTCCGGTCGAGCAGTCGATCGCCAATGACGAACTCGCGAAGCAGTTCCTGCGACCCGACGCAGATGCGACTGAAGAATGAGCCCGGCGAGCCCATAGGAGACCCTTCGTGTTCAAGAAACTGCGGAAGTCCTTCCGAGAAACCAAAAAGCATCTGGAACGCCAACGCGCCATCGATCGCCGCGACGTCAAGAGGCAACGGTCCCAGCTGACCGACTTCACCCGAGTACGTCGCACCTTCGAGGTCGCCGGCATGTTCGCCTACCCCGCCGAGGTCGCCGCCGCGCAGCTCGCCGTCGGTGCCCGAGTGCGACTCATCCGCGAACCCAGGAACGCCTACGACCCGAACGCCGTCGCGATCATCGGGCCGGCAGGGCGCCTGCGGTGGGGCTACATGCCCGCCACGCTCGCCACGCAGTACGCGCCCGTCATGGATCGGGGTGTGAAGTTCAACGCGGTCATCACCCGGCTCTACGGTGACGGAGGTGAGATCGACGACGCCGAGATCACCGTATTCCCTCCGAAGCTCACGTAGCGCGGTCATGACGCCACCTCCCGGCCGTCGTTGCCCGGGCGAGCGCCAGCGGCGAGCTCGGCTGGCGATCGGCGGAAGAAGATGCCGCCATCAACGCCTACAGTCTCGGCGACTTCCATGAGCTCAGAGGCTCGGAAGTCGATCTTTCCGGTGACGCGACGATGCATCGACATCTCGGTCATTCCGACCTGCCTAGCTAGGTCAGCGACCGATATGGAGCGCCGTGCGAGCTCGGCCCGCACGTTCGCGGCTATCAACTGCTTGTTTGTTTCCGTCATGCAATGAACGGTACTAACGTTTTTCGTTAGTCGCAAGCCATAGTCTATCTCGGCGCGTCAGAACCTATCGCAGCAGCAGGTAGATCGGTCTCCTGACCTTGCGCTCTATCATCCAGCGTTATATACTGACACCATGAGTATGACAGTGATTTCTGGTTCATCCCGCGAGAGCCGTGCCGCCGCCGTAGCGCGGCGATTCCGTGGCGCAATTGCCGAGATGCAGCTGAGCAAGGCCGAAGTCGCCCGCCTCGTCCATAAGCCGGAGCCGTGGGTGGGTCGACGCGCCAACGGCTCGACTCCGTTCACACTCGACGACCTCGACCTCATCGAGTCCGTCATCGGCATCAGCGCTGATTACCTCTTTACCGGAAACGCAGAAAGCCGCCGTCCGGTTGGACCGGACGGCGGCTCTTCGGGAGTCGTACACCCCCCGGGACTCGAACCCGGAACCCACTGATTAAGAGTCAGTTGCTCTACCAATTGAGCTAGAGGTGCGAACGAGAATCTACTCTACACACCCGTCCGCGGGTTGCAAAATCAGATCGGCGCTTGAGCCGAAAATGTGTCACGCTTCACGCGCAGCAGCTCGAATCGGCCCCGAACGGCACCCCAAAAGCCCTGGTCAGAGGTACAGGCCGGTCGATTCGGCGGCGTGATCCTCCGAGATCGCATGGACATCACGCTCACGCAGCAGCATGTACGTCGTGGCCTCGAGCTCCACCTCGGCGCGCTCCTCCGGGTCGAAGAGCACGGTGTCGCCCAGCTGCACCTGACGGACGTGCGGGCCGGCGGCCACGACAGTGCCCCAGGCCAGGCGCTTGCCCACCTCGGCGGTGGCAGGGATGACGATGCCGGCAGCCGAGGTGCGCTCACCGAGCTCCGCATCCGGCTCGACCAGGAGCCGATCGTGGAGCATGCGGATCGGCAGCGAAGACGTCTGCTGGGGCACGGTCAGCGGTTGGCCCGCAGGACGAACAGAGTGACGAGAGCGGCGGCAGCGAGCGCGGCACCGCCGATGAGGGCCGCGCGGTCGACCTTGACGGAGCCGTCGTCGTGCACGACGACCGACTTCGCGCTGTCGGCGGCACGGCTGGCGAGCGCACGCGGGTGCACCCGGCCGACGAACTCGTCGATGTTGGCAGCCAGGCGCTGTTCGCGGAGCCGGATCGACTCTTCGAGCTGGGATTTGCTGGCGCTGTCGACGGTCACGTCGGAGGTGTAGACATTGCTGCTCATCAGGATGCTTCCTCACTCACGAAGGGGCTGGCGTGCAGGAGACCGGCAGATGCCCAGGCGGCGCGCGGCATATGCTGCCGTGTGTCGTCGTCCCACATCATTGTCTCTGCCTAGAGCTTACCGGTTCGCGCCGGATATGGTGGAACCGGCACTCGCCCCGACGCGAGCCCGGACCCGATGAAAGGAATGAGCATGCCCCGTCTTGAGGTCGGCGACACCGCCCCTGATTTCACTCTGCCCGCCGCCGATGGCTCCGAAGTGAGCCTCTCGGACTTCCGCGGTCAGCGCGTCGTCGTCTACTTCTACCCTGCCGCCATGACCCCCGGCTGTACGACGCAGGCCTGTGACTTCCGCGATTCGCTCGCTGCGCTCCAGGGCGCCGGCCTGCAGGTGCTCGGCATCTCCCCGGACAAGCCGGAGAAGCTGGCGACCTTCGTGGAGAAGGAGTCGCTGAACTTCCCGCTGCTGTCTGACGCCGACAAGTCCATCATGACCGAGTGGGGTGCCTTCGGCGAGAAGAAGAACTACGGCAGGGTCGTCCAGGGCGTCATCCGCTCCACCGTCGTCGTCGACGCCGACGGCACCGCCGAGCTCGCCCAGTACAACGTCAAGGCCACCGGCCACGTCGCCCGGCTGCGCAGGCAGCTCGGCATCGACGCCGACTGACCCGGCCACCGCCTCGGGCCCGGCATCCCGCGGCGGCCCGCCGCCCCCCGGCCGCCCGACCGGTTCGCGCCCGCGCACGCAGCTGGTCTAAGCTGAGATGGCTCTGCGCGAGTGGCGGAATTGGTAGACGCGCTGGATTTAGGTTCCAGTGTCTGCGGACGTGAGGGTTCGAGTCCCTCCTCGCGCACCGTTTTCTCAGGCGGCCGCTCCGCCGCTCACTGCCCGTCGTAGCCTTCCGGGCTGATGCTGTTGGAATCCGCCGGCTCATCGGCGCCGCGGTAGCGGGGCACATTGCTGATCGCACCCTCATGCTGCCGGTGGCCGACCCGTTCGGCGATCGCCGGCTGCCGCTGCGACGGGAAATGGCGCAGCTCGCCGAGCCGGTGCTCATCCCACTGCTCCATGGTCAGCGGGGTCTGCAGCCACAGCGTCACCAGCTTCGCGCACTGGATGAGCGAGTCGACATGCGAGCGCTCCCAGCCGTGCGAGCCGTCGAGGCCGAACGCCATGAGCGCCGCACGCGCACCCGCACCGGCTTCCAGCGCGGCGGCGACATCGGAGCGGTAGAAGGTGAAGATGTCGCGGGCGACCTCCAGCCCGTGGCTCTGCCCGAGCCGGATGAGCTTGCGGGTGAGGTGGTAGTCGAAGGGCCCGTGCATGTCCTTGAGCGGGATCGTCACCCCGCGCTCCACCGAGTTCTGGTTGGGCGCGCACACCGCATTGTCGATCGAGACGAGCTCGGCGACGTTCTGCGACACCCCGGCCGAGGCGCCGTGGCCGACCTCCTCGAAGATCGTCACGAGGATCGTCGTCTTGTGCGGCAGCTTCAGCTCGCCCTCCATGACGCTTTTGGCTGCCGCGAGCGCGATCGCCACGCCGGCCTTGCCGTCGAGGTGGCGGGAGTTGATGTAGCCGGACTTCGACATCGAGGGGTTCGTCATGAGGGCGACCGTGTTGCCCACCTCGATGCCGAGCTCCGTGAGACCTGCTTTGTCGCTGACGTCCTCATCGACGCGGACTTCGACCTCCTCCCAGCTGACGGCCTGGGTGTCGACGTCGTCGCCGTAGGCGTGGCCGGAGGTCTTGAGCGGCAGGATCGTGCCGGTGTAGACGACATCGGGGAACTCGGTGATGATCTGTACGCGCGCGCCCTCGGCGAACCGGGAGGAGAAGGTGCCGACCGGCACGACCGACAGCCGTCCGTTGTCCTTGAGGTGCGAGACCATGCAGCCGATCGTGTCGGCGTGGACGACGACGCAGCGTTCGGCGGCGATCTCCTCGTGGAAGTCCGTGGGCTCGTCCGTCGCGCCGGCTTCCGCGCCCGAGGCGGCGGGCAGCTCGACGATGAGCGCACCTTGGCGGGTGAGCTGGGCGGGCAGGCCGAGGTCGGCGACGATATCGCCGATGAACTGCATGACCGCATCGGTGCGGCCGGAGGGCGAGGGCGTGCGCAGCAGCCGGAAGAGGATGTCGAGCATCCACTCCTGGTCGATGTCACCGGCGGTCAGCTCCGTGAATCCGGTGATGTTGTCTTTGCCGAGTTCGGAAACGTTATATGCGCCTGCGGTCTCGTCCTGCTGCACTGCGGGCTCCTCCTTCTGTCGTATCCCACGGGGACGCCTGACACTTTAGCCGCTGCGGCAGCTGAGGCACAGGGCGTTCCGCACTCCGGAGCAGGTTCCAAGCCCGCACCCGGCACTCGCCCAGCCGCCGCCTCGGGCGCGGAGGGCGGTTCAGTTGGCGGGATCAGCCGGCTTGACCGGCTCCCATGCCCACGGGGTGCGCTTGGAGTTGGGGAACAGGTAGTCGATGAACTCCGCGGCGACCGGCTGCGGCTCGTGGTTGGCCAGGCCGGGGCGCTCATTGGCCTCGATGAAGACGTAGTCGGGGCCCTCGACGTCCGGGACGAGCAGGTCGATGCCAGTGACCGGGATGTCGACGGCCTGCGCAGCGGTGATCGCGGCCTTCGCGAGCTCCGGATGCAGCCGCTCGGTGACGTCGTGGATGGTGCCACCGGTGTGGAGATTGGCGGTGCGGCGCACCTGCAGACGCTTGCCCGGTTCGAGGATGTCGTCGAGGCTGTAGCCCTCCTCGCGCACGGTCGCCTCGGTGGTCTCGTCGAGCGGGATCTTCGACTCCCCGCCGGTGGCGGCGGCCCGGCGCTTGGACTGCTTGCGGATGAGCTCGGCGACCGGGGTCTTCCCATCGCCGACGACCGCGGCCGGCCGCCGGATCGCAGCGGCGACGACCCGGCCGGTGATGACGAGGATGCGCAGATCCTCGCCGGCGCAGAACTCCTCCATGAGCACCTCAGTGCCCTCTCCCCCGGCGCGTGCGAGCGCCTCTTTGAGCTCCTTCTCCGTCTGCACCCCGATCGTGATGCCGGCGCCCTGTTCGCCGCGCACCGGCTTGACGACCAGCGGGCCGTGCTCGTCGAGGAAGTCGACATCGTCCTCATCGAAGGTGGCGTTGCGGCCCTGCGGCACGCGCACCCCGGCGGCTTCGACGATCTTGCGGGTCACCCGCTTGTCCTCACAGCGGCTCATCGCCACCGCCGAGGTGTACTGCGACAGCGATTCGCGGGTGATGACCGTGCGGCCGCCGTACTCGAGCTGGATGTAGCCGGTGTCGGCGTCGAGCACGCTCACCCGGATGCCGCGCCGGGTGGCCTCATCGGCGACGATGCGCGCATACGGGTTGAGCTCGTCGAGGCCCTCGATGCGCGGCTGGGCGTAGAGCTGCTCGTTGATGGCGTTCTTGCGCTTGACGCCGTAGATCGCCTGGCGTTCGAAGCCCATGCGCTCATACAGGCTGATGGCCGCGTCGTTGTTCCACATCACCGACAGATCCATGAACTCCGCGCCGTGTTCGGCGAGCAGCCGGGCGAGCGCGGCGGCGAGGAACCTCCCGAGGCCGCGGTGGCCGCTCGTCGTGTCGACGGCCAACGTCCACAGGGAGGAGCCGCGCTCCGGATCGTCGAACAGCTCGGAGTGGTCGACGCCGGTGACGGTGCCGATGATCTCGCCGGTCGATTCGTCCTCGGCCACCAGGTAGTGCATGGCGTCGACATTGCGGTGGTTGTCCCAGATGACGCTGACATCGGCCGGCACCATCGAGCGGGTGACGTAGATGCGGTTGATCGCCTCGCAGTCGGCCTCGGTCTCGATGGGGCGCACCCGCACCCCGGGCACCTCGACCGGATCCGGCAAGCGGTTCTCCAGATCGAGCCGGTAGGTGTGGCTCGGGTCGATGAAGTACTCCTCCGGATGCAGCGCCACGAGCACATGCGGGTCTCTGAGGTACATGCAGATGTCGCGGGTGCCGCCGGCTTCATCGCGCAGCACCCGCCCGATCTCCTCGATCTCGGAGAAGGTCTGGCCGAAAACGAGCCGGCCCCAGCCGAGCTCCTGGATGACATCGTGCTTCATGATTCGCTCCTGCCGCCGGCTCAGACGGCCGGGCCGGTGATGCCGTGGTTCTGCAGCCACAGCTCCAGCAGCGCGATCTGCCACAGACGGTTGCCGCGCAGCGGGGTGAGGTTCTCATTCGGGGCGGCGAGCAGCGCCTCGACAGCGGCCGGCTGGAACAGGCCGCGCTCGCGGGCCACCGGCCCGGAGATCGCCTCGCGGACCTTCTCCAGGTACGGGCCCTGCAGATGCTTGAGGGCCGGGACCGGGAAGTAGCCCTTGGGCCGGTCGATGACCTCGCTCGGGATGACCCGGCGGCCGACCTCCTTGAGGATGCCCTTGCCCTCCTGCGCGGTCTTCAGACGTGCGGGGCATTCGGCAGCGAGCTGGACGAGGTCGTGGTCGAGGAACGGCATGCGCGCCTCGAGACCGGCGGCCATCGTCATATTGTCGACGCGCTTGACCGGGTCGTCGACGGCCATGATCGTCGTGTCCAGGCGCAGGGCACGGTCGATGCCCGAGATCGCGCCCGGGCTGCGGAAGTGGGCGTCGACGAATTCGGTGGAGACGTCTGAGCCGGCCATGAACTGCGCGGAGACGAGCTGGCCCATCTCCTCATAGCTGCGGTCGAAGAACGCCTGCTGGTAGCTGGCGAGCGCGGCCTCGACGTCCTCCCCGGCCTCGTACATCGGCGGGTACCAGTGGTAGCCGGCGAACACCTCGTCCGCGCCCTGCCCGGACTGCACGACCGTGACGTGCTTGGCGACTTCCTGGCTCAGCAGGTAGAAGGCGACGGCGTCGTGGCTGACCATCGGCTCGCTCATGACGCCGATCGCCTCGTCGAGGGCCGGCAGCATCCGCTCGGTGGAGATCCGCAGCTGGTGGTGGCTGGTGTTGAAATGCTCGGCGATGATGTCGGAGTACTTGAACTCATCGCCCTCTTCGCCGCCGAAGGATTCGAAGCCGATCGAGAAGGTCTCGATGTCCTGCTGGCCGGATTCGTCGATGAGCCCGACGATGAGGCTGGAGTCCAGGCCGCCGGAGAGCAGCACACCCACCGGCACATCGGCGACCAGCCGGCGGCGCACCGCTGTGCGCAGGCTGTCGAGGATCGCATCCTGCCAGTCGGTGTCGGTCCAGTCGGCTTTCTCAGCCGGGGTGCCGTAGCGCGGCTCCCAGTACTGGGTCTGCGTCTGCGCGCCGTCGGTCTCGATCCACAGATAGGTGGCCGGCGGCAGCTTCCGCACCCCGGCGAGCATGGTGAACGGCGCCGGGACGACAGCGTGGAAGGTCATGTAGTGGTTGAGGGCGACCAGGTCGATCCGGGTGTCGATGCCCCCGGCAGCCAGCAGCGCCGGCAGAGTCGAGGCGAAGCGGAAGGCGCCGCCCACCTCGGCGTAGTAGAGCGGGCGCACACCCATCCGGTCGCGGGCGAGGAACACCCGGCCGGTGTCCTCCTCATGGATGGCGAGGGCGAACATGCCCTGCAGGCGGTCGAGGGCCTGCTCACGCCACTGGGCGAAGGCCTTGAGGACCACCTCGGTGTCGGATGCGGTACGGAAGCTATGGCCGAGGCCGTGCAGCTCCTCGCGCAGCTCGCGGTAGTTGTAGATGGCGCCGTTGAGCACGATCGACATGCGCACATCGGGATCGCGCATGGGCTGGGCGCCGTTCTCGCCGAGATCGATGACCGCCAGCCGCCGGTGGCCGAACACCACCCGCCCCTCATCGAGGAGGCCCTCACCGTCCGGTCCACGGCCGGCCATCGCGCGGGTCATCGCGTCGACAGCGGCCTTCGCGTCCGCATGTGATGTCTGGGCTGTGGAGATCTGTCCGCAGATGCCGCTCACACCGGCTCACATCCTTCACGGTAGGTTGCACTGCTTTCATCCTATACAACGGGCGCCCCGGCCCCGGAACTGCGCGACGCCGCGCTGAGATGACGGCAACCGCCGCCGAGGCGGTGGGGCGTCTGCGGCGCTGTCGGGTGCCTCACGTGGGGGCACATGTGCCGCGGCGCGGGCACCTCACGTGCGGCGCTGGGCGGTGACGACGGTGAACCGCCGGTCGCGTGCCCACTGCCGGCTGCCGCCGAACGTCCGGTTGATCGCCGCCCGGTACCCGAGGTGGGAGTTGTACACGCACACGAGCCGCCCGCCGAGACGCAGCAGCCGATGCGCGGTGCCGATCATCGCGTGCGCCGTCGCGGTCTCGATCGTATGCCCCGCGTGGAACGGCGGATTCAGCACGACGAGGTCGGCGCTGCCGGACAGCGGGGCGAGCGCCGGCTCGCTGGCGTCAGCGGCATCGGCGAGCAGGAGCTGCAGACCTGCTGCCGTCCCGCCGGCGTGTGCGCCCAGGGTCTCCGCCGCCGAGGCGAGCGCGGCTTTCGACACATCGACCCCGATGCTCGTGGCCGGGTTGAGCAGGGCGCGGACATTGGCCAGCAGCCAGCCATTGCCGCAGCCCAGATCGACGACCGTCGGGTCTGCGGCTTCTGGGGCTGCACCAGGTCTCGCCACTGCGCTGTGCGGCGCCGCTGCGGTCAGCTCGTCCCGGTGCTCCAGGAGGCTGCCGATGAGCGCATCGGTGCCGCGGTCGATCTGGGTGCCGCCATAGCAGGCGCCATACGCTGCAACCTGCACCGGCGCAGCGCCGGGCACGCGCAGCGGCCGCGCATCGGTCCGCGGCAGCACCGGGGCCGCGCCGGCCTCTCCTGTGTCTGCGGCGTCGGTCTCTCCCCTGTGCGCGGCGCCGGTCTCTCCCCTGTGCGCGGCGCCGGTCTCTCCCCTGTGCGCGGCGTCGGTCTCCGGCGTTTCAGCCGCGCGGTCCCGCGGACCGCTGCCGATGATAAGCCGGCACTTCGCCAAGCCGGGCGACACATCGACGCGCTCGAACACCTCGGCCAGCTCAGCATTGATCGATGGGTTCATATGCTTCTCACGACCGACGACGATGACCTCAGCCGCCGCTCCAGCAGCGGCCTGCAGGTACTCGCGCAGCGCCGCATTCGCCTTCGGCGCCGCCAGCACCACCCGGCAGCCGGGCGGAAACAACGCGCGCCTCGGCAATGCGCTCAGATGCGCCTCGGGAGCGGAGACCACCCCACTGGCGAGCGGTTCCATCCCTCTGGTAAGCGACTCCATGCCAGCGGCTGCCAGCTCCGCGGCGGCTGCAAGGCTGCGCCGCTTATTGCGCAGATCATCCCAGTACGCGCGCACCTCAGCGCCGCCGAAGCTGCCAGCCAGCAGCAGCGTGCCGTCCTCATCATCGATGACCACGAGCGGCCGCTGCACCCACGCGGGATCGGCAGCCGGCGCTGCGCTGGGACCATCGGACACCTCGGCGGCGGGCCGGCCGGAGATGTCGAGCCAGCCGCTGCTGCGGCCGAGCAGATACTCACTCACCAGACGCGAGGGCCCGAAGCCCACCGGCCATTCCGGCCACAACCGGGCCACCGCCTCGGCGGCGGGACCCAAGGCGGCGCGCAGGGCCGCGCGATGAGGCGCGGCGGCCGGCAGAAGTGACTGCACCATGCGCCCCAGTTTAGAGATGCCGCGGCGGTTCGGCCGGCGAGGCGACTGTGGCGAGCGGACATGTGACCGACCAGACTCTTCTGTTCGCCGGGATCGCTCGATAGGCTTGTGAGCAGGACGTTTTCGCGCAGATCTGATGGCGAAGGCAAGCGCAGAGGAGCCAGCACGCATGACCATTCTTGTCGGATATACCCCCAGCCCCGAAGGCATGGCTGCCGTAGACTTCGGCATCGAGCAGGCCCGGGCGTTCAACGACAGTCTGCTCGTGCTCAATGCCGGTGTGGGTGAGGCGCGCGAGGAGAAGGGCATCGCCTCGGCTGAGGACCTCAAGGCGCTCGGCGAGAAGCTTGACGCCGCTGGGATCCGACAGGAGCTCAAGCAGTTTCTGCGCGGCAACGACCCGGTCGAGGAGATCCTCGCCCTCGCCGAGGCGACCCCTGAGGTGCGGATGATCGTCATCGGCTCCCGGCAGCGCTCGCTGGTGGGCAAGCTCATCATGGGTTCGACCGCGCAGCGCATCATCCTCGGCGCCGAGGTGCCGGTCGTGTCCGTCAAGGCGAAGAAGTAAGGGCGGGCGGTCAGCCGGTGCGGATCAGCTGCCGGACCGCTCTTTCAGAGCGGCGGCGAGTTCGGCGAGAAAGTCCGGCATGTGCGTCCTGTTCGTCACGCGGAAGTACTCCCAGCCGGCGGTGCGGAAGGCCCGTTCGCGCTCAATATCGTGGTTCCACTGCCAGTCATCCGTGCGGTGGTGGGCGCCTTCGTATTCGATGGCGATGCGGGCCCCGCGATAGGCGAGATCCGGATGGTAGAGCTGCGCGGCGCGCGGCAGCTGGATCGGCGTGCAGACCACCGGCTCCGGCAGACCGGCTCTGACGATCGCCAGTCGCAACTGCGTCTCCCGCGGTGAGCCGACCCTGTCGCGTGCGAGGCCGAGCGCGGCCAGCAGCTTCTGCTTGCCGATGATGCCGCGGGTGGCTTCCGTCGCCTTCCGTACCCGCTGGACCGTGGTGACCGGGTTCGTCTTCCAGGTCCCGCAGATCGCGTCGATGACATAGATCAGCTCACCGATATCGAGGACGCGCGCGAGCTCGTAGAGGACATAGTCGCCGCGGTTGAGGCGGACGCTGTAGATCGAGTGCGGGTCGTAGCGGTCGGAGCGGATGATGCGCACTCCCGCACGCCGGATGAGCTTCTTCTTCGGCACCGTCACCGTCAGCTCGGAGCACAGCAGCCGCCTGGGGATCGGCCAGCCGCGCAGCAGAGCCGCTGTCACCTGGCTGCCGATCGCCTCTGGGCGCGCGGCACTCACACACGCCAGGTCATGTCGCAGGCGGTACCACGCGTCATCAGCCCATGCGGGCCCGGGCGGCAGCAGCGGCTGCGAGGGGTCAGCGATCGCGCCATACCAGCGAGTGGAGAGTCGGTTCCGGCTGCCGTACTTGGCGAACTCCGTGATGGCCCTGCCGGCAGCAGAGGACGTGGCAACAGGCATGCGCAGAAGCTCGAGCTCCGGCGGTTCGTTCTGTTCGGGTTGTGCGCTCATGCTGCGAGTGTCGGCACCGGGGCGCGAGCGGATCGAGTCCCTCGTGCGGGTTGTGGATAGTGAGAGATGCGGCGTGCGGGGAGCGAGCCGGCGGTGCTGTGCGACGCTGAGGGCAGCGCTGGGGCGGCTGAGAGTCAGCGAAATGGCTCGTAAGCGCGGCTGGAGCGGTGTCGCGAGAAAAGAGTGTTCAAACTTCGATGGTGAAAGTGCCTTTTCACCATCGAAGTTTGAACACTCTTTTCCCACAGGCCACTGCGCACAGGACGGGCGTCTCCCGAGGCGCCTGTGACCAGCCATCCGTCCGCCCGGTTCGGCCACAGACGCTGAAACTCAGCTGCAGCCACCCCTTTCCCACCGAAAGAGGCTGCAGACCCCCGCACACAGCACTGCAGACCCCGCACACAGCACTGCAGACGCCCGCACACAGCACTGCGGACCCTGGTCGTCATGACCAGAGCCCGCAGATGCAGGTTCAGGTGAGCGGTGGGGTCACCGCCTGCCTGCGCTCAGCCGTTCACCCGAGGCCGCAGACAGCCAGGCGCCATACACCGCAGGCACCATCACTCAAGCAGCTCGCGCATGAGGCGGGCAGTCTCCGAAGGAGTCTTGCCGACCTTGACGCCAGCGGCCTCGAGCGCTTCCTTCTTCGCTTCGGCAGTGCCGGAGGAGCCGGAGACGATAGCGCCGGCATGGCCCATGGTCTTGCCCTCGGGCGCAGTGAAGCCGGCGACGTAGCCGACGACCGGCTTGGTAACATTGGCCTTGATGTACTCGGCCGCACGCTCCTCAGCATCGCCGCCGATCTCACCGATCATCACAATGGCTTCGGTCTCGTCGTCGTTCTGGAACGCTTCGAGTGCATCGATGTGTGTGGTGCCGATGATCGGGTCACCGCCGATGCCGATGCAGGTGGTGAAGCCGATGTCGCGCAGCTCGTACATCATCTGGTACGTCAGCGTGCCGGACTTCGAGACGAGGCCGATCTTGCCGCGGTTGGTGATGTTGGCCGGGGTGATGCCGGCCAGCGACTGCTCGGGACTGATGATGCCCGGGCAGTTCGGGCCGATGATCCGGGTCTTGTTGCCCTTCTCACAGGCGTGCGCCCAGATCTGCGCGGAGTCCTGGGCCGGGATGCCCTCGGTGATGATGACGAGCAGTCCGATGCCGGCATCGATGGCTTCGAAGGCAGCATCCTTCGAGAAGGCCGGCGGCACGAAGGCCACGGAGACATCCGCACCGGTCTTCTCCATCGCCTCGGCGACGGTTTCGAAGACGGGCAGCTCGACTTCGCTGCCGTCCTTGTCCGTGTGCTTAACGGTCGTGCCGGCCTTGCGGGCGTTGACGCCGCCGACGATCTGCGAGCCGGCTGCGAGCATCCGGGCGGTGTGCTTGGTGCCTTCGCCGCCGGTGATGCCCTGCACGATGATCTTCGAGTCGGAGTGGAGGAAAATCGACATGATTCTTAAGCCTTTCGGATGGGATCAGCGGCTGGCGGCGAGTTCGGCTGCCTTGTCGGCGCCGCCGTCCATCGTGTCGGTCAGGGTCACCAGCGGGTGGTTGGCGTCTTCGAGGATCTTGCGGCCCTCGTCGACGTTATTGCCGTCCAGGCGCACGACGAGCGGCTTCGAGGCGGCGTCACCCAGGATCTCCAGGGCCTTGACGATGCCGTTGGCCACCGCGTCGCAGGCGGTGATGCCGCCGAAGACGTTGACGAACACGCTCTTGACCTGGTCATCGCCGAGGATGACGTCGAGTCCGTTGGCCATCACCTCGGCCGAGGCGCCGCCGCCGATGTCGAGGAAGTTCGCCGGCTTGGCTCCGCCGTGGTTCTCACCGGCGTAGGCGACGACGTCAAGGGTCGACATGACGAGTCCCGCACCGTTGCCGATGACGCCGACCTCACCGTCGAGCTTGACGTAGTTGAGGTCGAACTTCTTGGCCTTGAGCTCCAGCGGATCCTCAGCGCTGATGTCGTGCAGCGCCGCGTGGTCTTCATGGCGGAAGTCAGCGTTGTCGTCGAGGGTGATCTTGCCGTCGAGGGCGATGATCTTCCCGTCGCCGGTCTTGACGAGCGGGTTGACCTCGACGAGGCTGGCGTCTTCCTGCTGGTAGACGGTCCACAGCGTGGTGAAGACCGCAGCGACCTTCTGCGCATCCTCGCCCTCGAAGCCGGCGGCAGCGGCGATCTCGGCGGCCTTGGCCTCATCGATGCCGGTGAGCGGGCTGACCTCGACCTTGGCGAGATCCTCGGGGCGCTCCTTGGCCAGGGTCTCGATCTCGACGCCGCCCTCCTTCGAGCACATCGCCAGGTAGGAGCGGTTGGCGCGGTCGAGCAGGATCGAGAAATAGTACTCCTCGGCGATGTCGGCGCCTTCTGCGATCATGACCTTCTCGGTCGTGTGGCCCTTAATGTCGAGGCCGAGGATCTCCTCAGCCTTCGCCCGTGCGTCCTCCGGGGACTTCGCGAGCTTGACGCCGCCGGCTTTGCCGCGGCCGCCGGTCTTGACCTGAGCTTTGACGACGACGGTTCCCCCGCCCAGCTCCTCTGCTGCGGTCTGGGCTTCTTCCGGGGTCTCGGCGACCCGTCCGGCGAGCACGGGCACACCGTGCTTCTCGAACAGGTCACGGGCCTGATATTCAAAAAGATCCACGTGAGTTCCTAACGTCAGTGTTGGTGCCCCGGCCGGCGCGAGGTGTTCCCGTGCGTCCGGTGCTCCTTCTGCGGGTGGCTGAGGCGCCGCCGCCGAGGTGGTCCTCGCCTGCGCGTAGACCGCCGGGCTGGCATTGCTTCAGCACATGTCGACCATTCATCACTTTAGTAGGCTTCCGCGGTTTGGCCACACCGCACGTGCTGCAGATCTCACTCGCAGGGTGCGATTGTGCTGACGCTCCGGCCTCGCACGGCCGGTGCCTTGATATCAAGATGCTTTGCCGGGAAGTATCTTGACGTCGTCTCTATCGCAGTAGAATGGAGCACATGGACGAAGTCGATCGGATCGTAGCGGCATGGCGGCGCGAGCGCCCCGATCTCGAGGTCGCCCCGATGGAGGTGCTCTCGCGGGTCTCGCGCTTGGCCAAGCAGCTCGACAAGGCGCGCAAGACCACCTTCGCCGAGCACCGGCTGGAAGTCTGGGCCTTCGATGTGCTCTCTGCGCTGCGCCGCGCCGGTGAGCCCTATGAGCTCTCCCCCTCCCGCCTCATCAGCGAGATGATGGTGACCTCGGGGACGATGACGAACCGCATCGACCGCCTCGTCAAAGTCGGCTGGGTCTCCCGCCGGCCGGATCCCACGGACCGCCGCTCGATCCTCGTGACGCTCACCGAGGCGGGCAAGCAGAAGGTCGATGATGCCATGGCCGACCTGCTCGTCCATGAGGCCGATCTCCTCGCCGCCCTCACCGCTGCGCAGAAGCGCAAGCTCACCGAGCTGCTGCGTGCCCTGTCGACCGGCTTCGAGTCCGGTTCGCGCACCACCGCCGACCCTGCCCCGTGATCGCCCACCGCCGAGGAGACGCTTCGTGACTGCCCACCGCCGCCGATCCGACCGCCGCCGATCCGACCATCGCCGCCGGCCCGGCGACCGCTTCCCCACCGTCGAGGGTGCGCTCGGCCCACGCGACCTCGGCGGCCTGCCCGCAGCTGGGGGTCACACCCGCCTCGGGCGTGTGTTCGCCGGCGGGCGCCGCGAGCTCATGACTGCCCGCGGGGTCGAGCAGCTCGCCGGTCTGGGCGTGCGCTCGATCATCGATCTGCGCACCGCTGCCGAGGTGGGCCGCCGGGATTCCGATCCGGCCGTTCCTGAGGCGGCCTGGCAGGACTTCGAGATCCTCGCCTGTCCGGTTGAGGACTTCGACAACGCCGCCTACGTCGTGGCGATCGACCATCCGTTCCTCAACCATCCCAAGCAGTACGGGCTGCTGCTGGAGCACTTCCCGGGACTGCTGCACGATGCGCTGGTCAGGCTGGCGGAGGCGATCGAGGCTGGGCCGGTGTACATCCACTGCTCGGCCGGGCGCGACCGCACCGGCCTCGTCTCGGCGTGGATGCTGCAGCTGGCCGGGGTCGACCCCAAGGTCATCGGCACTGAGTACGTACGCTCCCTCGCGGTGGTGAATGAGCACCACAAGACCTCCGGCCACCCGGTCGAGTACTTCATGCGGCCCAGGGAGTTCGCCGCCTGGGCCGGTGAGCGGCATGCCGCGCTGCTGGATTTCCTCTCCGCGCATCCGGCTGCCGCAGCGCTGGAGGAGCTGAGAATCTCGTCGGCACACGCGGCAGCCTTGGCCACTCTGCGGCCGTGATTCTCTAAACTCGAAGCATGAGTCGACGTCTTCTCCTCTTCCCCGCTGCCGTCTTCGCCTCAGGTCTGCTGCTCAGCGGCTGTGCCGTGAGCGATTCCGAGCGCCCCGAACAGCGCCCTTCGCTCTCGCCGGAGGAGGTGCAGCCGATCGAGACTCCCGACTCCGCTCCCCCGGTCGTCATCGTCGACACCACACCGGGCGGGGCGAAGGAGAACGACCCGCTGTGGCAGGGCCTGGAGAAGGCGGCCGCCGACGGCGATGAGGCCTATCTCAACGTCTTCCTGCGCACCTTCGCCGAGGTCGGCGATTCCGGTGAGATCTCCCTGACTCCCGATATGTCCGACAGCGTCACCGTCAATGTCGACGCCGAACAGGTCACCGCCCATGAGTCCGGCTTCTACCAGGTCACCGGCACCTTCGAGGTCGAGCAGCTCGGTGATGCGGCGTTCACCCTCAGCACCGTCGATGGTGAGGAGATCACCGAGCTCAACCCGCAGGGCCCGGATGCCGAGGCCCGCTGCACCGCTGATGACGCGCAGGACCGCATCGAGCTCGCGGCTTCGGATCTGGCGGATGATCCGGAGCTGCGCGAGGACATGCGTCTGCAGTGGGGTGCCGCTCCCGAGGTGTGGTGGGGCATCCAGCAGACCGCCCTGTCCCTGCGTGGTTCCGATGAGGAGTTCGCCGGCGACTTCCTCGCCGAGGTGTGTGGCCCCTACCGCGATGGCGCCCCGGACGGCGGCGAAGGCGATGCTGGCGACGGCGGTGCCGGTGAGGAGTCAGGCGATGACTCCGGCGGCGGCGAACTCGGCGGCTGATGCGCAAGTCGCCGGCTCCTCACACCAGCGTCTGATCAATCCGTCGACGTGTCGAGGTGCTGTTCGCTGGAGGCAGCCCCGAGTGCGCGCTCGTAGGCGCGGATCGTGGCGGGGCTGAAGAGGCCGGCAAGGCACAGCACAGCCGGAACGATCGCGCCCACCTGCAGGAGTGCGCCGGCACCCCACATCGAGAGGCCGAACAGCGCCTGCAGCAGCTGCCAGGCTACGGTCGCCGGGCGGGCCCAGCGGCGCATCCGGTGCAGGCTGCGGGCCACGAGCATGAGCCCGGTGGACATGATGACGAACATGACCGCCAGCCCATACAGTGAGCTGCGCAGCTGCGGCTCGACACCTGCACCTGTGCGGACGAAGAAGATCGCCGAGACGATGAGCACGATGGCTTCGAGTGCCACCATCGCAATGGCCAGCCACAGCGTCCACGGGCGCACCGCCAGCGGCGTGCCGGGGTCCAGCAGGCCGATTCCGCCCGCGCCAGCCTCAGTGCCGACTGCGTCGTCCCCGCCGTTGAGGTCGCATCGGCTGCCGTCGTCGCGAGTCGGGTCGGCGTCGCCGGGGTGGAAGTGGAGTGAGTCGTCGCCGCCGGAGCCGCGCTTGCGTCGCTTGCCGCTCATCGGCTCACAGACCCTGTCGTCAGTCCTGTCATGGGTTCACAGGTCCAGACGCTCGAAGCCGGGGATCACAAGATCATCGAGGAACCGGTTGCGCGCGTCGTGGGGCAGGAAGGCGGCGCCGAGGGCGTTGACAGTCGCCCATTCGAGGTCGGACTGCTGCCAGCCGGCGCGGTCGACGAGCAGCCGCATCTCGCGGGTCATCGAGGTCGCGGACATGAGGCGGTTGTCGGGATTCACCGTGATCGCGAAGCCGAGCTCCTTGAACCGGGTGATCGGGTGCGCCTCGATCGAGGTCGCGGCCCCGGTCTGCAGATTCGATGACGGGCACAGCTCCAGCGGAATCTGATTGTCGAGGATCCAGGCTGCGAGCCGGCCGAGCTGGCCGTCACCGGCAGCAGCCGCACCGGTGAAGTGCATGTCCTCGATGAGCCGCACGCCGTGGCCGATGCGCTGCGCATGGCAGATCTGCACGGCCGCGTGGATGCTGTCGACACCGGCGGCCTCACCGGCGTGGATGGTGACGGGGAAGCACTCACGGTGCAGCAGCTCGAAGGCGGCCAGGTGGTTGGTCGGCGGGAAGCCGTCCTCAGCACCGGCGATGTCGAAGCCGACGACTCCGCGGTCGCGGTGCCGCAGCGCCAGTTCGGCCACGGCGAGGCTGTTGTCGGCGTGCCGCATCGCCGTGATGATCTGGCCGGTGCGGATGAAGCGGCCGTTCTCGGCGGCGAGCGCATCGGCCTCATCGAGGCCGCGCTGCACGGCTTCGACGGCATCGTCCATGCTCAGGCCCTGCTGCAGATGCTGTTCGGGAGCCCACCGCGCCTCGGCGTAGAAGACGCCGTCGGCCACCTGGTCGAGCGCCCATTCGCGAGCCACCCGGGTGAGGCCCTCAGCCGTCTGCATCACCGCGATCGTGTGGTCGAAGGTCTCCAGATAGCGCGGCAGATCACCGGAGCTCGCCGATTCGGAGAACCAGGTGCGCAGCGCCTCGGCATCGGCGGCCGGCAGCTCGTGGCCGACCTCGGCAGCGAGGTCGATGATCGTCTGCGGGCGCAGTCCGCCGTCGAGGTGGTCGTGCAGCGACACCTTCGGCAGGTCGAGGATCGGGTCAGCTGGGTCGACTCCGAAAGGAGTCTCGAAGAGTTTGGAATCCACGCCCCTCAGCTTACGGCACCGGCCCGGCCGCCGGCATCCCACCTCGGGAGCGGCACGGCGCCCCAGCAGCGGGAAGGCCGGCTCAGGGCAGGTCGACGTCGCCGGAGCGGATCCGCTCCTGCACCTCACTGATCTCGCGGCCGACGCCGGCGACACCGGACAGCGGCACATCGGAGGCGACCATGCTGATGCCGCCGTTCTCGACCGTGCCGCGGTAGGACCGGGAACGCACGAGCAGCTCGCCGATCTCCTCCGGGTCCTCACCGGGCGGTTCGATCTCGCCGGCGAAGCCGGTCCGCGGCCACCCTTCGATCGTCGTCTGGAAGCCGGCGGCGATGTTCGGCACGATCGAGGCGATGACATAGCGGCCCACCCGGCCGAGGGTCTCCGAGCCGTCGGCGCCGTACCACACGAGGGTGCGCTTGGGCTCGTCCGCGGGCACCTCGGTCGGCTCATCGCTTGGGGCCGCTTCGCCCTCCGCGGCGGCGTCTGCCGGTTCGGGCGGGAAGTAGTGCTCCTGGAACCAGGCGAGGGAGCCGCTGGCCGCGCCCGAGGCGAAGGGCACGATGACATCGGCGTCCGCTTCGATCGCCTCGCGGGTGATCGCCAGGCCGGAGGCGGCCGTGTCGGAGACCGTCCGCGCCTCGATCTGGCCGCCCCGGTGGCTGCGCACCGGCGCAGCGTCCTCGCTGCCGTCCTCAGCGCCGGCACCCTCGCCGGAGCTGCTGCCCTCACCGGCGCCGCTGTCCTCGTTGTAGAGCTCGACGCCGGCGTCGAAGGCGGTGAGCAGGCCGCGGTTGTTCTCGAACCCATAGGAGGAATAGGCGGCCACGACACCGGTCTTGGAGCTCGCCGCGGCGATGTAGCCGGCGATGAAGGCCGGTTCGAGGAGATCGAAGTCGATGGTGATGACATTGTCGGGGAAGCCCTGGCCGTCGGCGCCGGTGCCGCCGGTGCCCACTGCCATCCACGCCTGTTCGGGGTGATCCTGTGCGACCTCGGCGAGGATGCCAGCCCCGCCGGGCCCGAGGAGGGCCGTGAGGGTGCAGCCGCGGTCGGCATAGGACTCGAGGGCGCGGCGGGTGTCGTCGAGGGTGTCGACGCGCTGGGTGGAGGTCGAGCCGAGGAACTCGGAACGCTGGGCGTTGGAGACCTCCCCGAAGCTCATCTGGCCGATCGAGCGGTCAGCGAAGCCGGCCGGTGAGGAGACCATGCAGCCGCTCGTGAGCAGCGGCGCAGCTGGCTCCTCGGCGCCGCACCCGCTCAGCATGACGAGACCGGGCACAGCCAGCGCCGCAGTCAGCGCAGCGGCAGATCTCAGGACCACGGAACTCCCAGGGCTCGAAGCGCCATCGCGGCATAGACGCGGACGCCCATCTCCAGTGCACGTTCATCGACGAGGTAGTCGCCTTGATGGATATCGTACGTAATCCCGCCCGGGGTGCGGGTGCCCACGCGCACGAGCGCGCCCGGGCAGTTCGTCAGATACCAGGCGAAGTCCTCCCCGCCCATCGACTGCGGAGTCAGCTGCACGCTGCCGGAGCCGAGCTCATCGCGCACGGCGGCCTCCAGCAGCGTGACCTCCTCTTCGGTGTTGACGACCGGCGGAACGCCGCGGCGGTGTTCGAGGTCGACGCTGACGCCGTAGGGTCCGGTGACCCGTTCGACGAGGTCGGGCAGCACCTCGGCGACCTGGTTCCAACCGTCGACGTCAAGACAGCGCAGAGTGCCCTGCAGGAAGCCGTCCGAGGGCACGACATTGGGCGCATGCCCGGCGCGCACCTCACCCCAGACGAGCGAGATCGCGTGACGGGGGTCGATGAGCCGCGACAGCGTGGCCGGCAGATCGGTCGTGAGCTTGCCGAGGGCGTAGACGAGGTCCTCGGTCAGGTGCGGGCGCGAGGTGTGCCCGCCGTGGCCGGTGAGCCGGATGATGACGGTGTCGCCAGCTGCGGTGATGGGCCCGATGCGGGAGCCGACCCTGCCGACGTCGACGTTCGGATCGCAGTGGATGGCGAAGACACGGGGGATGTCTGCGAGCACGCCCTGACCGATGACCTTGAGCGCACCGCCGGGCGAGACCTCCTCGGCGGGCTGGAAGATCATCCGGATGCGCCCGCCCAGGCCGCCGCGCAGCTCATTGTGGATGCTGCTGAGCACGCGGCCGGCGCCGGCGAGCGCGGAGAGGTGGATGTCGTGGCCGCAGGCATGGGCCACCCCCGGCACGGTCGAGGCGAAGGCGGTGCCGGTGAGATCGTCGAGCGGGAGGGCGTCGATGTCGGCGCGCAGGGCTGCGACGAGCGGACCGTCGCCGACCTCGCAGACGACCCCGGTGCCGTCGAGGGCCTGCGGGTTGAGATCGGCGTTGCGCAGGAAGCCGAGGATTCTCTCTGTCGTGCGGAACTCCTCATACGACAGCTCGGGGTGGGCGTGGATATCGCGCCGGAAGTCGAGCAGCTCATCGTAGAAGGGCGCAAGGTGGCTTTGGATCACAGCGTCACAGTCTAGTCAGCGCCGCTGCGGCGGGCTCGGCCGGGCGTCGAAAATCGTCACAGACCCCGCCGGCTCAGAGCAGATCGTCGCGGCCGCGCTCCTGCACCTGCGCGACGGCGGCCTTGACGTCCTGGGCGTGTGAGCGGGAGGTCACGAGCAGCACGTCGTCCGTGTCGACGACGACGACATCGTCGAGCCCGACGAGGGCGACGAGCCGGTCCGTGGTGCTGAAGACCACGCCCGAGGCGGCGACGTCGACGATCTCGCAGTCGTCGCCGAGTGCGAAGACCGGGGAGGATTCGCCGGGCACCGGCTGGCGCAGCTTGGCCACGGAGTCGAAGTCGCCCACATCGTCCCAGCCGAAGTCGCCGGGGACGACGATGACGCAGCCGGCTTCGGCCGCCGGCTCAGCCACGACGTAGTCGATCGCCCGCTTCTCCAGGCCCGGCCACACCTCGGCGAGGGCCTGCGCACGCGCCGCCTCGTCATGCCAGGCATCGGCGACCCGGCGCAGGGCGGCATAGAGATCGGGGGCCTGTTCGGCCAGCACGCCGAGCAGTGCCTCGGTGGTGGCGATGAACATGCCGGCGTTCCAGCGGTAGGAGCCGGAGTACACATAGGTGCGGGCGCGCGAGGCCGCCGGCTTCTCCACGAATGCGGTCGCACGCCGGGCGGTGGGGGCGCCGGCGATGCCGAGGTGGCGGCCGGTGCGGATGTAGCCGTAGGCGGTCGACGGATAGGTGGGAGTGATGCCGATGGTGACGATGTCGCCGGTCTGCTCGGCTGCGGCCACGGCCTGCTCGATGACCGCGTGGAACTCGGCGACATTGGTGATCGAATGGTCGGCGGAGAAGGAGCCGATGATCGCCTGCGGATCGGCATCGTGGATGAGCATCGCCGCCAGCCCGATCGCAGCGGCGGAGTCCTTCGGGGCGGGCTCGGTGATGATCCGGTCGGTCTGCAGCTGCGGCAGTTGGGCGGCCACCGCCTCGGCGTGGGCGGTGCCGGTGACGACCCATGTGCGGCTGGTGCCGACGAGCGGGAGCACCCGGTCCCAGGTCGACTGCAGCAGGGTGCGGCCGGTGCCGAGCACATCGTGGAGGAACTTCGGTGCCGCCACACGGGAGACCGGCCACAGCCGCGTGCCTGAGCCGCCGGCCGGGATCACTGCGTGGAAGTGCGGGTTCATCGGGACGGGTCCTCCGGAGTTCTCACATGGCGGTGGGTGCGTGGTCGAGGGGCGCGCCGCCGCCGAGGCGGGGCCTGTGGCCACGATACCGTCTCGCCTGCTGAGCCGGTCGCCTTCGCATGCGGCCTGTCGCCGCCGGCTGCCGCGGCAGTGGAGCGAGCACGCAGAGGGGCGCAGAACGGCATGAATGCACGGAATCAATACAGCACAGTACTGTGCCCTAATTGTTCGCGTGAGACTCTGCGTCCGTTTCCTGAACACGCCGTCGACGGATTCTCAGCGAAGTTGAGGGAATTCACATCGAATCTGCAACTATCGCCTCGCGCAGATTGGCGATTCCGCTCGGATCGGCGTAATTTCGAGGGGTACACATCTGTTCGCATTTCACTTGGAGGATGCCCCGTGGCCAATGCGTCAACGGGCACTCTGTACCGCGGAAATGAAGGAATGTGGTCCTGGGTCGCGCACCGCGTCACCGGCGTCGGCATCTTCTTCTTCCTGCTTGTACACGTGCTCGACACAGCTCTCGTCCGTGTCTCGCCTCAGGCGTACGACGCCGTCATCGCGACGTACAAGACCCCCATCATGGCGATCGGCGAGATCGGCCTGGTCGCCGGCATCGTGTTCCACGCCTTCAACGGCCTGCGCATCGCCGCTGTCGATTTCTGGGCCGGCGGACCGAAGAACCAGAAGAAGCTGTTCTGGGCCGTCATCATCGGCTGGGTCATCGTCATGGCCGGGTTCCTGCCCCGTCACCTGATCCACACGTTCGGAGGCTGAGGACAATGACATCGACCATTCCTGCTCCGCGCACCGGCTACGACCGCCACAAGTCCACGCGTTCGCGCTTCGAACTCTTCGCCTGGCTGTTCATGCGCCTCTCCGGCGTCGTGCTCGTCGTCCTCATCTTCGGCCACCTGTTCGTCAACCTCTGGCAGGGCGAAGGCGTCCAGGGCCTCGACTTCGGCTTCGTCGCCGGCAAGTGGGCCAGCCCGTTCTGGCAGATCTGGGATCTGCTCATGCTGTGGCTGGCGATGCTCCACGGCACCAACGGCATGCGCACCATCATCAGCGACTACGCCGAGAAGCCGGGCACCCGCATGGCGCTGCTGCTGACGCTCTACGTCGCCGCAGCCGTCATCGTCGTCCTCGGCACGCTCGTGATCTTCACCTTCACCCCGTGCCCGGTGGGGGCCGATCCGAGCCTGCTCCCGGACATCTGTAACGCCTAATCGGTCCTCGCTGGCCAAGGAGATTTGAGTTTCTATGCAGGTACATGACTACGACGTGGTGATCGTCGGCGCCGGCGGCGCCGGAATGCGCGCCGCCATCGAGGCCGGTCAGCGGGCACGCACCGCCGTGCTCACGAAGATCTACCCGACCCGCTCCCACACCGGCGCGGCACAGGGCGGCATGTGTGCCGCCCTCGCCAACGTCGAAGAGGACAACTGGGAGTGGCACACCTTCGACACCATCAAGGGCGGCGACTACCTCGTCGACCAGGATGCTGCCGAGGTGATGGCCAAGGAGGCCATCGACGCCGTCCTCGATCTGGAGAAGATGGGCCTGCCCTTCAACCGCACCCCGGAGGGCAAGATCGACCAGCGCCGCTTCGGCGGCCACACCCGCGATCACGGCAAGGCCCCGGTCCGCCGCGCCTGCTACGCCGCTGACCGCACCGGCCACATGATCCTCCAGACGCTCTACCAGAACTGCGTCAAGCACGGCGTGGAGTTCTACAACGAGTTCTACGTCCTCGACCTCGTCATGACCGAGGTCGACGGTGTGCGCCGCCCGGCCGGCGTCGTCGCCTACGAGCTGGCCACCGGCGAGATCCACGTCTTCCGCTCGAAGGCCGTCGTCTTCGCCTCGGGCGGTTTCGGCAAGATCTTCAAGACCACCTCGAACGCCCACACGCTCACCGGCGACGGCGTCGCAGTGGCCTACAACAACGGCATCCCGCTGGAGGACATGGAGTTCTTCCAGTTCCACCCGACCGGCCTGGCCGGCCTCGGCATCCTGCTGTCGGAGGCTGCCCGCGGTGAGGGTGCGGTGCTGCGCAACTCCGACGGTGAGCGCTTCATGGAGCGCTACGCACCCACCATCAAGGACCTCGCTCCGCGTGACATCGTCGCCCGGTCGATGGCCAATGAGGTGCGCGAAGGCCGCGGCTGCGGTCCGAACAAGGACTATGTGCTGCTCGACCTCACCCACCTGGAGCCGGCGCACATCGATGCGAAGCTGCCGGACATCACCGAGTTCGCCCGCACCTACCTCGGTGTCGAGCCCTACACCGAGCCGGTGCCGGTGTTCCCGACCGCGCACTACGCGATGGGCGGCATCCCGACCAACGTCAAGTCCGAGGTGCTGGCCAACAACACCGATATCGTCCCCGGCCTCTACGCCGCCGGCGAGACCGCATGCGTCTCGGTGCACGGCTCGAACCGCCTGGGCACCAACTCGCTGCTCGACATCAACGTCTTCGGCAAGCGCGCCGGCATCGCCGCAGCAGAGTACGCGAAGATCGCAGACCTGCCGGAGCTGCCGGAGGGTGCCGCCGACCGCACCATCGAGATGGTCGAGTCGATGCGCACCTCGAACGGCACCGAGCTCATCGGTGAGATCCGCAAGGATCTGCAGGAGATCATGGACGCCAACGTCCAGGTGTTCCGCACCGATGAGACGCTGCGCGAAGCCCTCGAGGAGATCGAGCGGCTGCGTGAGCGCTACCGCAACGTCGGCATCCACGACCGCGGCAAGCGCTTCAACCTCGATCTGCTCGAGGCGATCGAGCTGGGCTTCCTGCTCGAGATCGCAGAGGTCGTCACGGTCGCCGCGATCCACCGCAAGGAATCCCGCGGCGGCCACTTCCGCGAGGACTTCCCCGACCGTGATGACGAGAACTTCATGCACCACACGATGACCTACCTCGACCCGGACGGTGAGGCAGAGGGCATCAAGGGCATGCGCCTGGAGACCAAGCCGGTCGTCGTCACCCGTTACCAGCCGATGGAGCGTAAGTACTGATGAGCGAGACTCAGAACACCGCAGAACCTGCATCCAAGGTCGATCTCCCCGACCACCTCGGCGGGGGCGGCGGCGAGATCCCGTCATTCGACTGCACCTTCCAGATCGCCCGCTTCGATCCCGAGCAGGACGAGGCGCCGCACTGGGAGGAGTACAAGGTCACGATGTACGGCACCGACCGTGTGCTCGACGCCCTGCACAAGATCAAGTGGGAGATCGACGGTTCGCTGACCTTCCGCCGCTCCTGCGCCCACGGCGTGTGCGGCTCGGATGCGATGCGGATCAACGGCCGCAACCGCCTGGCCTGCAAGACCCTGCTCAAGGACCTCAACACCGACAAGCCGATCACCGTTGAGGCGATCAAGGGCCTGCCGCTGGAGAAGGACCTCATCGTCGACATGGAGCCGTTCTTCCAGTCGTACCGTGAGATCATGCCCTTCCTCATCACCTCCGGTCACGAGCCGACGCGTGAGCGGCTGCAGTCGATCGAGGATCGTGAGCGCTTCGACGACACCACCAAGTGCATCCTCTGCGCATCGTGCACCACCTCGTGCCCGGTGTTCTGGACCGATGGCCAGTACTTCGGTCCGGCCGCGATCGTCAACGCCCACCGCTTCATCTTCGACTCCCGTGATGAGGGCGGCGACATGCGCCTGGAGGTCCTCAACGACAAGGAAGGCGTGTGGCGCTGCCGCACCACCTTCAACTGCACCGAAGCCTGCCCACGCGGCATCGAGGTGACCAAGGCGATCGCCGAGGTCAAGCAGGCGCTGCTGCAGCGCGCGTTCTGATCCGCCGGGCATCTGCCCGCACGCACTCTCAGGCCCTGTGCCGCTTCTCCCCCGGGAAGCCGCACAGGGCCTGCTGCGTGGCAGGCTCAGGTGCGCTGTGCGCTTCCCGCGCGCGATGTCACCGAGCGCGGCTACACTTGCCACCTGTGAGCCGTTCGACACCATTCGCCACCCGACCAGCACGCCGCCGCAGCCGACTGGTCGCACGCCTCGGCGCCGGCATCGCTGCCGGCATCCTGGCCGGCGCCACCGCGATCACGCCCAGCGGCCTGCTCGCCGCGCAGCCGGCCCCCGCACCAGCCGCTTCCGCGGTCGACATCCTCGCGCAGCCGGAGGCCTCCCCGGAGGAGTCGCTGTATGAGCGGCCCGTCATCGAAGACGGCGCACCCGCACCTGAGCCGCGGGCCTCCGCATGGGTGGTCGGCGATCTGGACTCCGGTGAGATCTTCAGCTCCCACGACGTGGACCGGCAGCTCGCCCCGGCCTCCGTCATCAAGCTGCTCACCGCCCTCGCTCTCGTCGATGTGCTCGACGACCCTGATGAGAAGTATGAGGCGGTGTTCGAGGATATGACCGTCGACGGCACCAAGGTCGGCCTCGTGCAGAAGAACGAGTACACCATCGACCAGCTCTTCCACGCGATGCTGATGTCGAGTGCGAATGATGCCGCCCACGCCCTCGGCAACGCCGCCGGCGGGCAGGAGAAGGCCGTCAAGCTCATGGCCGCCAAGGCCGAGGAGCTGCAGCTGACCGGCACCGTGCCGAAGAACACCTCGGGCCTCGACGCCGATGGCCAGGTGACGACCGTGCACGACCTGCTGAAGATCGCCCATGCCTTCCTCGACAACGAGTACCTCATGTCGATCGTGCAGAAGACCGAGTACTCGATGCCCGGCGGGGTGAATCCGGAGACCAAGGAGAAGTTCGCGGGCTATCCGATCCAGGATCACACGAGAATCGTCGGCAGAGTCGACGGCGGCCTCGGGCTCAAGAACGGCTACACGGTCAAGTCGAAAGGCAGTTTCGTCGCCGTCGTCGAACGCGATGGCAGGACCTACGCCTCGGCGATCCTGCATTCGGACAACAGCACCCGCGAGGCGGCCGTCGACCTCATCGACTGGGCCTTCGCACAGTCGGAGCCTGAAGCGGAGACGACCGTGGCGCTGACACCCGAGCCGACCGAGGAGCCGAGCCCGGAAGCGACGGACACCGCTGCCGCACAGTCGGCTGGGGATCCCTCCGGTGAGGAGACGACCGGGGCCGAGGCGGCAGCTGGGACGGCGATGAGCCTGCCGGCCCTGCTCATCGGCTCAGCCCTCGCCGTGCTCGCCGCCGGCGCGGCGGCGTTCGTGATGCTGCGGCGCCGGGAGCGGCAGCGTCAGGCGGCCGCCTCAGAGTGAGGAGAAGACGCCGCGTTCGGTGAGCTTCGAGGCCAGCCCGGCGCCGTCGGGAGCGTAGATCCAGGGCACGCCCTGGCCGCGGCCGGAGCCCTTCGAACGACCGCCGGCCCACACCGCCTCGCCGACGGTCAGCTGGCGGATCGCCACGGCGACGACATTGTCCGGGTGGTTCTCGACGAACTCGCCGTAGATCTCCTCGTCATGCTGTCCGTCGTCGCCGATGAGCAGCCATTTGACGTGCGGGAACTCCCGGGCCAGGCGCTCCAGGGTGCTGCGCTTGTGGTCCTGGCCGGAGCGGAACACCCGGGTGGCCGTCGGACCCCAGTCGGTCAGCAGAAGCGGCCCGACGGGGTACATATTGCGCGTGAGGAAGCGCTTGAGGGTCGGGGCGACGTTCCACGGCCCGGTGGAGAGGTAGAGGATCGGCGAGTTGGGCCGCAGATAGGTCAGCCGGTCATAGAGCACGGCCATGCCGGCCACCGGGGAACGGGCGTGCTCATCGAGGACAAAGGTGTTCCAGGCTGCGAGGAAGGGGCACGGCAGCGCGGTCACCATGACGGTGTCGTCGATATCGGAGACGATGCCGAAGCTCTGCTCCTGGCCGATGATGCGCACGGCGGCGGTGTCGACCATCGAGTCGTCGGTCCAGAGCTCGATCTCGACGGTGCCGGCTGCGAAGTCGCCGGGGATGATCGCATCGACAACACCCCCGCGGTCAGCGGTGACCATATGCTCAGCGCCGTTGACCCGCACCCAGGCGTGGTCATCGGAGAGCGGGACATTGCCGAAGGACCGCCAGCCGCGGATCGATGACTGCGTATCAGCTGCCGGCTGCCCGGTCTTCGTCAGCACGATCCGGGCGAGCACCCGGATGAAGTTCTCGCTGCCGTAGGAGTCATAGGCGATGACGGTGCGGTGCCAGCCGCGCTTGGTCACCTTCGCCCGAGCCCACGCATGATAGCGGTCCTCGATGCGGGCGGCCGTATGGAGCATCTCGGGAGCCAGGTTCCGGGGCGCGGTCTTCTTCTTCACGTCTGCCATTCTTCCTACTCACTGCCCGGGGCGCCAACTCACGGCCCGAAGGGCACATTGTCGTAGAGCTGCCACTCCTCATCGGCGGTGTGGAAGTACACCCCGAAGCCGTGGGCCATGAACGACACCTCGTAGTCCGCGGAGTCCCGGTACGCACGCTCCAAGACCTCCTCGTCGAGCTCCTGGGCGATCGTCACGTGCGGATGATAGGGGAAGGCCAGCTGCTGATTCAGCACTCCATGACGCAGCGACTCCGAGAGCCGCTGGCATTCGGAGATCCCGCGGGCCACCGCGATGAACACGACCGGCGAGGTCGGCATGAAGGTGCCGGTGCCGCGCAGCTGCAGGGTGAACGGAGAGGTCGCATTCGCCACCCCGCGGATGTGCTCGCGCACGAGCGGCCACGCCGAGGCGGGGATCTCCATCGGCGGGATGAGGGTGATGTGCGCCGGGACCGAGGTGCCGCGCTCGTCGCCGTAGGACACCCGCAGGGACTGCAGATGGGAACCGTAGGGCTCGGGCATATCGAGGGTCACCCCGATCGAGACCATCCCGGTGCCGTCATCGGCCGGCAGCTCCGGCACCCCCGGCGGAGTGCCCCAGACCGGCCCGTATCCCCAGGCCGAGCCGGACCCCAGCGCTGCGCCCGGCGGGGGATCGGCCGCCATCAGCAGGTGGTCGTGGGGATCAGCGGCGGAGGAATCCGATGCGGTCATACACGTCCTTGATGGTCTGCTCGGCGATCGCCGCGGCGGCATCGGCTCCGATGGACAGCAGGCGTTCGAGCTCGGCCGGGTCGTTGAGGAGTTCGAGGGTGCGCTCGCGCACCGGTGAGAGCTTCTCGACGGCGAGCTCGGCGAGACCGACCTTGAGGTGGCCGTACATTCTGCCCTCGAATTCGGCGACGATCTCGCTGATCGGCTGGCCCGACAGCGAGGAGTAGATCGTCAGCAGGTTCGACACGCCCGGCTTGCGCTCCGGATCGTAGGCGATGACCGTCTCGTTGTCGGTGACGGCGGACTTGAACTTCTTCGCCAGCACCTTGGGCTCATCGAGGATGTTGATGAGACCGGCCGGGGAAGCAGCCGACTTCGACATCTTCGCCGTCGGGTCCTGCAGGTCGTAGATCTTGGCCGTCTCCTTGCCGATGAGCGGTTCGGGCACCGTGAAGACTTCGCCGTAGCGGTGGTTGAAGCGCTCGGCGAGATTGCGGGTGAGCTCCAGGTGCTGGCGCTGGTCCTCACCGACCGGCACCACCTGCGGGTGGTACATGAGGATGTCGGCGGCCATGAGCGCCGGATAGGTCAGCAGGCCGAGCGAGACCTTCTCCCGTTTGGCCGACTTGTCCTTGAACTGCGTCATCCGCTGGGCCTCACCCAGACCGGTCGTGCACTCAAGCACCCACGACAGCTGGGTGTGCTCAGGCACATGGGACTGCACGAAGATCGTCGACTTCTCCGGGTCGAGACCGGAGGCGAAGAACTGGGCCGCGGTGCGCAGGGTGCGCTCGCGCAGCAGCGCGGGATCCTGCTCGACGGTGATCGCATGCATGTTCGCGACGAAGAAGAACGCCTCGTGGGTGTCTTGGAGTTCGACGAACTGCTGCAGCGCACCGATGTAGTTGCCCAGGTGGAGGGAGTCGGAGGTGGCCTGGATTCCGGAGAGGGTGCGCAGGCGAGCCTGCGGGTCGTGCGTGGCAGTCATGACCTCCATTGTGCCACTTCACCATCCCGATCCGACGAGGCGGGCACCTCAGGAGCGGCGCGTGGCAGAAACCGCCCTCAACCATCCGCGGCGCGGACATATGCGCAATTCAGATAACAGTTTGACGGTCGTTTTCACAGATAATTCCAGGGAGTTAGACAAATCACAGATTTCGCTCCACCATATATTCCAGTCTCAGGGAACTCACACACTTCGCCCGTGCCGCTCTGCCTGACCGGAGTGGCACCTGAATCAGAGGAGAAACGGAGAACCGATGTCGGTCGAATACGTCAAAACCGATGAGAGCCTGCCTCCGGTAGGCGTCATCGAACGCCCCCGGTGGACCCCGGGCAAGATCGCCCTGTGGGTTGCGATCGCAGCGATCGCAGCTGTCGGCTGGGTCATGGTCGCGTTCGTGCGCGGCGAGAACCTGTCGGCCAGCTGGTTCGTCGCTGCGGCCGTCGGCAGCTATCTCATCGCCTTCCGGTTCTACGCGAAGTTCATCGAATGGAAGGTCTGCCGCCCCGACCTCAAGCGGGCGACCCCCGCGGAGATCAACGAGAACGGCCGCGACTTCACCCCCACCGACCGCCGCGTGGTCTTCGGCCACCACTTCGCTGCGATCTCCGGTGCCGGCCCGCTCGTCGGCCCGATCCTCGCCGCCCAGATGGGCTACCTGCCCGGCACGCTGTGGATCATCTTCGGCGTCATCCTCGCCGGCGCCGTGCAGGACTACATGGTGCTGTACTTCTCGACCCGCCGCAACGGCCGGTCGCTCGGCCAGATGGCCCGTGACGAGCTCGGCTCCGTCGGCGGCTTCATCGCTAGCCTCGGCATCCTGCTCATCATGATCATCCTCATCGCCGTGCTCGGCGTCGTCATCATCAACGCCCTGGCCGAAAGCCCGTGGGGTGTCTTCTCGATCGCGATGACGATCCCGATCGCCGTGTTCATGGGCATCTACATGCGCTACATCCGCCCCGGCAAGGTCATCGAGACCTCTGTCATCGGCATCGCCCTGCTCGTGCTGGCGATCGTCGCCGGCGGCTGGGTCAACGCCAACCCGGCGCTGGCTGAGATGTTCCACCTGTCGAAGACGACGCTGGCCTGGTCGCTCATGATCTACGGCTTCTTCGCCGCGGTGCTGCCGGTGTGGGTACTGCTGGCCCCGCGCGACTACCTGTCGACCTTCATGAAGATCGGCACCATCGTGCTGCTGGCCGTCGGCATCATCATCGTCAATCCGACCGTGCAGATGCCGGCCGTCACCCCGTTTGCCTCGAACTCCGAGGGCCCGGCCTTCGCCGGTGCGCTCTTCCCGTTCCTGTTCATCACCATCGCCTGTGGTGCGCTCTCCGGCTTCCACGCGCTGGTGTCCTCGGGCACGACGCCGAAGCTTTTGGAGAAGGAGTCGCAGGCCCGCCTCATCGGCTACGGCGGCATGCTCATGGAGTCCTTCGTCGCGATCATGGCGCTGGTCGCCGCGATCTGCCTCGACAAGGGCATCTACTTCGCCATGAACGCAGCCGAGCCGCTGACCGGCGGCACCCCCGAGGGCGCTGCCGAGTTCATCAACTCCAATCCGTTCATGGAGACGCAGACGACCGCCGCCGATCTCGCTGCCGCCGGTGAGGCCGTCGGCGAGGGTTCAATCGTCTCGCGCACCGGCGGCGCACCGACCCTGGCGATGGGCATGGCTCACATCCTGCACCAGGTGCCCGGCTTCGGCGGGCAGTCGGCGATGAGCTTCTGGTACCACTTCGCAGTCATGTTCGAAGCGCTGTTCATCCTCACGACCATCGACGCCGGCACCCGTGTCGCCCGCTTCATGTTCTCGGACTGGATGGGCAACTTCTGGCCGAAGTTCCGCGACCCGTCCTGGAACATCGGCGCCTGGGTCTCGACGATCGTCATGGTCGGCGCCTGGGGCTCGATCCTGCTCATGGGCGTCACCGACCCGCTCGGCGGCATCAACACGCTGTTCCCGCTGTTCGGCATCTCGAACCAGCTGCTGGCGGCGATCGCCTTGGCGGTGGTGTTCGCCTTGGTCTGCAAGATCGGCAAGGCACGCTATGCGTGGATCCCCGGAATCCCGCTGGCCTGGGACCTTGCCGTGACGATGACCGCCTCGTGGCAGAAGATCTTCTCCTCTGATCCGAAGCTCGGCTACTGGGCGCAGCACTCGGCCTACAAGCAGGCACTCGCCGCCGGCGAGACCTCGTTGGGCACCACCGAGGGCGTCGATGCGATGCGTGCGGTTGTGCGCAACACGTTCATCCAGGGCACCCTGTCGATCGTGTTCGCCTCGCTCGTGCTCATGGTCGTCGTCATGGCGATCGCAGTGAGCATCAAGTCGATCCGCACCGGCCCGATGGAGACGACGGAGGCACCGTTCGTGCCGACGAAGCTCTTCGCCCCCGCTGGCCTCATCGCCACGAAGGCCGAGCGCGAGGTCGAGGCCCAGTGGGAGGAGTACCGTCGCGAACACGGTCTCGCCCCGGCTGGTGCTGTCGGAGTATCCTCGAAGGAGAAGGCCGAGAAGGAGCACGGTGCCTCTGACACCGGATCCGGCTCGCACGCCGCTCCGAAGGAGAAGTGACCATGAGTTCGTTTGCTGCCGCAGTCGCCCGCCCGTTCAAGGCCGTGCACTGGTACCTCAAGGAGGTCATGGGCGAGAACGCCTACGTCCACTACCTTGAGCACTACGAGCGCCACCACGGCACCCGCGAGGGTGCGATGTGCGAACGCGAGTTCTGGCGCGATCTCATCGACGAGCAGGAGACGAACCCGAAGGCACGCTGCTGCTGAGGCAGTGACGTCCCACCCGGCGGCCGCCGGTTCACCTCAGGTGGACCGGCGGCCGCTGCGTTTTCCCGTTCCCGAGGCGGGGCTCACCTCCCGAGGCGGTGGCCGGGTGGCCGTCAGCGCGCCTCGCTCAGTGCCCCGGCGGTGATCTCCCACGTCCGGGTGCAGCCGATCTCGGCGAGGAACTCCGCATCGTGGCTGACGACGATGAGCGCACCCTGATAGGCGGTCAGCGCATCGACGAGCACCTCGATGCTCTCCAGATCGAGATTGTTCGTCGGCTCATCGAGCAGCAGCAGCTGCGGGGCCGGATCGGCCAGCAGCAGCTGTGCGAGCGCGACCCTGAACCGCTCCCCACCGGATAGCTGGCCGACCGGCTGATCGGGCCGGTCCTTCTTCAGCTGCAGACCGGCCAGCTGCGCCCGGACCGTGTTCGGCTCCGCGTGCGGGGCCGCCAGCCGGACGGTGTCGAGCACGCTGGGCTGCGGATCGAGGAGGATGCGCTGCGGCAGCACCCCCACCTCGTCGATGACGCGCACACCAGGCTCCTCCCCCGTGCGCGCGGCTGTCAGGATCCGGTTGAGCAGGGTCGTCTTGCCGGCACCGTTCGGACCGGCGAGCGCCACCCGCTCAGGCCCGCGGATGCTGAAGACCTCCTCACCGCTGTCGAGTTCGAGAACCGTGCGCCCGGCAGGGATTGCCGTGTCGGGCAGTTCGATGTCGATGACGACACGTGGCCGGATCTGGGCCTGGGCTTCTTGGAGCTGCTGATGGGCCGCTGCTTCCCGGTCGGCGTGGGTGCCTGTGAGCTTCGACGCTGACTTCTGTGCCTGCATGGCTCTGTTGCCTGCGGCGATCGGCGGGAGCTTCGCGTCCTTGACCGCCTGCTTGGCGGTGCGCTGCCGGCGGTCGAGTTTGATCTGCGCCTCGATCCGCTTGCGCTTCCGCTTGCCGACCTCGCTGCGCGCATTCACTGCCGCCTGTTCCGCGGCTTCCTGTTCGGCGGCCAGCTGCCGGCGGTAGTCTGCGAAGCTGCCCTCCCAGGTCCGCATTGTCGAGGCCTGCAGCTCGCCTGCCGCGTTGCGGGTGCCGGTGCCGTAGAGCTCGACGATCCGATCGACGCCTGCCAACAGCTGCCGGTCGTGGCTGATGATGAGCAGCGAACCCCGCCAGTTGTCGATGAGCCCGCGCACGTGCGCCCGGCCGGCGGCATCGAGGTTGTTCGTCGGCTCATCAAGGATCGCCAGCTCCGGTCGGTGCAGGTGCAGGCTTGCGAGCCCGACCTTCATCGCCTCTCCGCCCGAGAGTGTGGGCATCGGCCGGTCGAAGTCGTCTTCGCCCAGTGGGATCCCGGCTGCCGCGAGAGCCTGGCAGGCGCGGGCGGCGATGTCCCAATCCTGGCCGATGACATCGAAGTGGGCGACGTCGACGTCCCCGGTCTCCACCGCCTCGAGCGCGGCGAGCACCTGGTCGATGCCGAGCACCTCGGCGATGGTCTGGTCGCTCAGGGCCAGGTCCTGGGGCAGCACGCCGACGCTGCCGTGGATGTGCACGTGCCCGGCCGTCGGTGTCAGTTCGCCGGTGAGCAGGCGCACGAGGGTGGTCTTGCCGGCACCGTTGGCGCCGATGAGGCCGGTGCGCCCGCGGGCGATCGAGCCGGTGAGCCCAGTCAGCGCGGCGGTGCCGTCGGGCCAGGTGTAGGTGAGTGATTCAAGGGTGATGAGTGAGTGTTCCACGCATGCCTCCGCGTGTCGAAATCGAAAGGACGATTCGAGACGCGCACAGGCTCAGCGCAGTGATGGATGCAGACAGGTCTGCAGCAACGCAGGAATCCGCGAATTGCGGGATCTCCGGCGGGCAGGATCGATCACGTCAGCCGTGCAGCCGAAAACGGTTCGGCTGCCGAGCGCAGGAATGCTGCGCGTCTCAGGGGTGAGTGATCGTCGATTTCACGGAGGTGATGTGCTCTCTGCCGGAGTGCGCCGATGCTTTCACCATCGGCGAGGACTCTGCCAGTGTACCCGCCAGCTGCAGCGAGAGCGCAATGAGAATCCCAGCAGCGGCTGGCCAGCCGACTGGGGCGAACCCGATGAGCAGCACGATGACGACCCCGGCCACTCCGGTGACGACTGCGAGCACCGCACGCAGCCTGGCAGGCATCCGCTGCTGCCAGCGCGCCGGGCCGGGCAGCGGTAAGCGGACGCGGATGAGCAGGGCGGCGAGCGCGAATGAGGTGGTGAGCAGGATGAGGATCCATGGCAGCCGGGTGGCCCACCACCCGGTGGATTCCAGCTGCGGCACCATGACCGCCGCCCACGAACCAGCACCTGTCTGCCCGGTGCCGATGACGGCGGCGAGCACAGCGATGAGGGTGATGGCCACCGGCATATGCCACAGGTAGACGTGCATCCCGAGTCGGGTGGCGTGATTCGACAGCTGCATCCAGTGACGTCCGCGAGGTGCAGTGAGGAACACGCGCAGCGGTGCATGGATACGGGCGAGCACCGCGAACTGCACAAGCCCGAGGAGCACGAGCGCTGCCGTGGGCGGGTTGAGGTTGACGATCATGTTGAGGCTGTACACGTCAGCGGCGACCAACCCGGCAAGCAGGGCAAGCGCTGCGGTCGCGACCGCCCAGCTGAGCCAGGCTGGCAGCTGCCGGCGGGTGGTGAGCATATCGGCGTAGACGAAGCCGAGCTGCTGGATCAGTGGCCAGGCCAGGACGAAGTTGAGATACCCGAGTCCCGGCGTGCCGGTGACCCGGGTGAGCATGTCGACGGTGATGACGCCGGTGACGAGCACCGCGAGCGTCGTGCGCGGTGCGGTTGTGTGCAGGCGGGCGGCGAGTGGGACGAGTGAGGTCAGCCCGAGGTAGACGGCGAGGAACCACAGCGGCTGACCGGCCCGCAGGCTCGCCTCAGCCAGCAGCTCCGGCGGCACCCCGGCGAGGCCGGCGAGCGCGAAGACGATCCCGAGTGCGACGACGAGTACGAGCAGCGGGGTGAGCAGACGCTGCACGCGGGCTGCGACGAACTGCGACCAGGTGCCGCCTGCAGCCTGCAGACGCCGGTACTGCATGAGGGAGGCGCAGCCGCCGATGAAGAAGAACAGCGGCATCACCTGCACCACCCACGTCGTGAGGGCGAAGACCGTCGAACCGGTCAGGGCCACGCTGATCTGCAGCCCACCGGCGGCGGAGAGTTCGATGCCGCACATGAGGGCGTGGAGGACAACGACGGTGAGCAGACATCCGGTGCGCACGACGTCGAGGACCGGATCGCGGTGCGAGGCCGCGGTCTGGCGACCGCCGGAGTTGGCGCGTGGTGAGCTGGTGGCGGGCGACGTGCCGGTCGTCGTCGGCGTGCTGGTGATGCGCGGGCGGCTGAGTGCCAGTGACATGGGGGCTCCTTCTTCGAGTGCTCCGAAGGTAGGAGCCAGACGCCGGCCCGCACATCACTCCCCGGTCGCGATCAGCGGCCCGGGAATCGGTACGTCAGGGTGAGAGTGCTCAGCTGCCGGGGACGACGAGCCCGGATTCGTAGGCGGCGACGACGATCTGGGCGCGATCGCGCAGCCCGAGCTTCGCCAGAATCCGCGAGACATGCGTCTTGACCGTCTGCTCGGCCAGGAACAGCTCGGCTGCCGCTTCAGCATTCGTCCGGCCCTGGGCGACAAGCCTCATGACGTCGATCTCGCGTTCGGTCAGCTGCCCGAGGACCGCCGTGTCCCGGGTGACCTGCGGGGCGCTGACGTATTCGGCGATGAGCCTGCGGGTCACCGATGGCGCCAGCAGCGACTCCCCTGCCGCGACGACCCGCACGGCGGTGACGAGGTCATCGGCGGTAGCGTCCTTGAGCATGAATCCGCTCGCCCCGGCCCGCAGCGCGGCGAAGACATACTCATCAGCATCGAAGGTGGTGAGCATGATGATCCGCGGGTGCTCACCGGGCATCGCGAACACCGCACGCGCGGCATCGAGCCCATTGACCTGCGGCATCCGGATGTCCATGAGGATGACATCAGGATGCGTTCGCCGCACGAGGTCGACGACCTCGGCGCCGTCGGCTGCGCTGCCGACGACTGTGAGATCCGGCTGCGCGTCAAGCAGTGCGCCGAATCCCTGGCGGACCATCGCCTGGTCGTCGACGATCGCCACGCGGATGCGCTCGCCGTCTGGTGTGCTCCCCGGTCCCGAGGCGGTGGCTGGGCTGCCCTGAGGCGGTATGCCTGACATGATCCACAGGCTACCCCAGCCGGCACCCGGGATCCGGCACGCACACGGGGCAATGACCGCCTCGGGCCCGGATTCACCCTGCGGTAGCACGCCCAGTCGCCGGTTTTCACCCTCCGGTAGCATGTGCACCCGGTGAGCGCGGCTCTAGCGTCAGCGCCATGATCATCACAGCTGTCATCCTCGCCCTCATCGCCGCGGTCTGCCTGGCAGTCGCCACGCACCTGCAGCAGCATGCCGTGGCCGCCCAGCCGCCCGGCCGGGCCCGCACGCTGACGTGGACCGCCGGACTCGTGCTCATGGGCCTGACCACCGCCCTCAACGTCGCCGCCCTCGGGCTCGGGCCGGTCACCATCGTCCAGCCGATCGGGGCGCTCTCCCTCGTCGTCGCCGCGGTCATCAGCATCCGCTGCTTCGGGCTGCGCCTCGACCGGCGGGTGTTCACCGCCATCGGGCTCACCCTCGCCTCGATCGCTGTGTTCGTCGTTATCTCCGCCGCCCATGCCAGCCGGATCGTCATCGACGACACTGCGATCACCGCGCTTCTCAACCTCCTCATCGTCGTGAGCATCGCAGGCGCCTCGGTGGCGATCAGCCGGGCCGGCCACCTCCTGCGGGTCGCGGTCACCGGGATCATCTTCGGCGCTGTGGCCGCTGCCGCGCACGTCCTCGCCTCCTCGATCCTGACCTCCGATCTGCCGGGGCTCACGCTGGCCAGCCCGCGCTGGTGGATGCTGGCCGCCGCACTCGGACTCGCAGCCCTCATCGGCTTCGCCCTCGTGCAGACCGCCTATGCCAGCGGCCCAGCCGAGACCGTGCTGGCCGGGCTGACCGTCATCGACCCGATCGTTGCGGTTGCCATCGGCGCAGTGCTCTTCGGCGAGTACGCCGGACTCAGCGCCGCGGCCGGCCTCGGGCTCAGCCTCGCAGCCGCTGCCGGGATCGCAGGTGTGTGGATGCTCGCCCGCGTTCACCCGCGTACGCTTGAGGCAGCGGCATCCGGCACGCCTGATGCCGCACCCGCCGGCGATCAGCCCACCGCACTCACCCCTCCGGCGCAGCCTGCCGCGTCGCTTCATGAACAGGGGACCCTCCGATGACCACCTCCCCGACTGCCACCCCTGCCACCGCACCTTCACGCTGGACCCGGATCCGGCAGCAGATGGGCCGCGATGCCGTCCTGCACGTCTCCGGTTTGCCCCTGTCGCTCATCGCGATGCCCGTACTGCTCGCCGTGTTCCTGCCCGGTGTCGCCCTGCTGCCGCTGTGGGTCGGTCTGCTCGTCCTGCCCGCGGCTCTGCAGCTGGCCGCCGCGTTCGCCGATCTCTCCCGCGCCCGCGCCCGTGCCTGGGGCGCTGCCATTCCCGCGGTGTCCCGCCCAGCTCCTGCACCAGGCCTAAGCGGCTGGATCGGAGTGGCAAAAGACTCCCGGCGCTGGCTCGACCTCCTGTTCGAGACGCTCTTCGCCCTGCCGATCAGGGTGCTGACCTTCAGTATTTCCTCGTCGTGGTTCGCCGGAGCACTCGGCGGTCTGACCTATGCCGTGTGGGGCCGGGCCCTGCCGGACCACAACCAGACGCTGCTGGGTCTTACCGTCGCGGCCATTTCCGGGGATTGGGACCGGCGGATCAGCTTCGCTGCCGACGCTGCCTTCGAATTCGTCATCGGTCTCGTGCTGCTGCTCACCCTGCCAGCGGTGCTGCGACTCATGGCCGTCATCGAGGTCGCCGCGATCCAGGCGGGGCTCGGCAGCACCGGAGGGACAGCGGCGCCACCGACCTCACCACCGCAGGCTCCCCCGGCGACAGGACCTGACGGTCCGGCTGGCCCTGGGCACCCCGGCCCGCCAGCACAACCACCGCAGACTCCGACGCTCAGCACACCAGCTGCTCCGGGTGCCATGACGAGATCCGCTGCGTCGCCCGCACCAGGAGTCTCACCTGTTCTGCCACCCCTCCCGACGCTGCTCGCACCCCCAACCAATGGCGGTCCGGCCCCGCTGTACTGGCTCGTGACGATCTTCGCCGGTGTCGTCCTGCTCGCCGTCGCCTGGCCGGTCACCGCTGTCATCTACGGCACGTGGACTGTCGTGGCGATGCTGGTGGCCATCGCACAGTCCGCTTCGATCGTGGTGGCCGTCCGCTGGCCGCTGGCCGCCATCGTCCTCTCCGGGCTCGGCGCCGGCGGCGTGATCACAGCGACCGCGCACACCACCGGGATACCGTGGCCGTGGACGGTACCGTCACTGCTGGCGATCCTCATCGTCCACATCGTCATCGGTCTGCTGCACCGCTGGCCCTATCTCGGTGCGCTGTTCACGCTCACCGCCGTGCTCAGCGGTGTGGCCCTGCTGCTGCCGCGCGACGGCGGCCCGGCCGGAGCGTCGACCAGCGCGATCGTGGCGGTGTCGCTGAGCGCCGGCATCTCGATCCTCGTACTGCTCATCCGCACCTGGATCCGCAACCGCGGCGAGCTCGCCTCGGTCCGGCGGCTCTCGGAGGTCGAACTGGCCAAGCGCCAGCACCTGGAGGAGCGCACCCGCATCGCCCGCGAGCTCCACGATGTCGTCGCTCACAGCATGTCGGTCATCAGCGTGCAGGCGACCACCGCCCGCTACCGCAATCCGCAGCTCGATAAGACCAGCAGCGAGGAGTTCGAATCGATCGCCGGCTCGGCCCGGCAGGCGCTGACCGAGATGCGCGGACTGCTCTCAGTGCTGCGCGACGGGCAGAACGCCGACCTCGCCCCGCAGCCGGGGATCCTCGACATTCCCGCTCTCGTCGCCGCCACCCGGGACTCCGGCGCCGAGGTGGCACTCGAGTTCGATGAGCAGCTGCCGGTCGTGGCTCCCACGACTGGGCTGACCGCCTTCCGGATCGTGCAGGAAGGGCTGGCCAACGCCCTGCGGCACGCGCCCGGCGCTGTCATCGCCGTCAGCGTGTGCAGGCACGACAGTCAGCTGCTCGTCTCGGTCACCAATGGGCCAGCAGCAGCGAAACCGGCAGCCGATCCGCAGGCTGCCCCGGCGCTGGCTGCCGGCGGCGGTTTCGGGCTGACGGGCATGCGCGATCGCGTCCAGGCGCTGGGCGGCACCGTGAGCGCCGGGCCGGCGCCAGCTGGGGGCTTCAAGGTCGCTGCGTCGCTGCCGATCAGCTGACCGGCAGGGGCTCAGGGCCGCGCCCGCTTCAGCTCAGTCGGCTGGAGCGAGATCCGGCAGGTCGTAGTCGATGACGAGCGGGGCGTGATCGCTCCACCGCTCACCCCAGCTGGCTGCCCGGTCGACGCGGGCCGCACGAGCGAGTTCGGCCAGGCCCGGGGTCGCAGCGTGGTAATCAATCCGCCAGCCTGCGTCGTTGTCGAAGGCCTTTCCGCGCATCGACCACCAGGTGTAGGGGCCGGGCACCTCACCGGAGAGCTTACGGTGCACATCGACCCAGCCGAGCTCACCGAAGAACCGGTCGAAGTAGGCCCGTTCCTCCGGCAGAAAGCCCGCCTTCTTCTGGTTGGCCTTCCAGTTCTTGATGTCGAGCTCGGTGTGCCCGACGTTGAGGTCACCGGTGACGAGCGCGTGATCGGCGTGCTGCTGCAGTTCGGGCAGCCGGCGCACCATCTGGTCGAAGAAGCGGTACTTGTCATCCTGCTTCGGGGTGCCGGCCTCACCGGAATGGGCATAGACGGACACGACGGTCAGCAGCGAGCCGTCGGCGAGCTCGTAGTCGGCCTCCAGCCAGCGGCCGGAGCGGTCAAAGTAGTCATCCCCGTTGCCGATCCGCAGCTCCTTGGCCGGCGTGCGGCCCATGACGGCCACACCTGCCCGGCCCTTCGCCTCGGCATCGGCGGAATAGGAGATGTAGCCGGTCGGTTCGAGGACGCCCAGGGCGATGTCGTTCTGGGCGCGGACTTCCTGCAGGGTGACGATATCGGCGCCGGAGCCGGCCAGCCAGTCGGGCATTCCCTTGCGGAAGGCAGCGCGGACACCATTGACGTTCACTGTGGCGATTCGGAGCATGCCCACCATTCTGCCATGCGCATCTCACGCCGTTCCGCCGCGCGCGCATCCCCTGCTCCGCCGCGCGCATCCCCTGTCTGCCCGCCTGCGGATTCCGTCGTCTGTCCCGGCTGCGGAATCCGTTGGCGGCCGTGGTCTGCAGGCACCTGTGACCTTGCTCAAAGGGTGCACTCGGCTACCCGATGCGGCTGACCAGGGCGTAGAGTAAGAGCAAGATGACCCGCTGAAGGAGGAGCCATGGCTGATACGAGCCCCGTCGATCCGGATGCCCTGAGCATCAGCCCCTTTGACGAAGTAGACGCCCTCGATCTGCGCGAATTCCTCGTGAATGCGCAGGAGCAGTTCTGGGGAGACCTCGAGCTGGCAGACAGCCACGATCCCTACTGGTTCCGACAGTTCGCCTCATCGGGACTGGTCGCCAAGCACAAGGCCGAGATCGTCGGTTATCTGCTCGGAGCGATTCCGATCGACGGACCTGCCTATATCCATCTGGTCGCCGCCCGGTCCGACTACCGTCACCAGGGCATCGGCCGCAAGCTCTACGATGCCTTCATCGAGCTCGCCCGTAACAAGGGCGCACAGGAAGTGCAGGCGACGACGATGCCGGAGAACTCCGGTGCGATCTCGTTCCACTCCTCGATGGGCTTCGAGAGCGAACTCATGAATGACTACGCCGGACCCGGTGCGCCCCGCGTGTTCTTCCGCATGCCGCTGACCTCCTACTGAGGTCAGCCGGACGCTGCGGCCCGCACAGCCGAGCACCGGTTCTTCCGCATCAGCGCTGAAGGCTCCACCCGATTCCGGGTGGGGCCTTCAGCGCTGTGGGCTCAGCTCTGTGCGGCGGCCTGGCGTTCGGCGATCTCGACGACGTTGCGCAGCAGCAGCGCACGGGTCATCGGGCCGACACCGCCGGGATTCGGCGACAGCCAGCCGGCCACCTCGGCGACAGCCGGATCGACATCGCCGGTGATCTTTCCCTTGCCGGTCTCCTCGTCGACGACGCGCGAGACCCCGACGTCGAGAACGACGGCACCGGGCTTGACCGCCTCGGGCTTGACCAGATGCGCCGAGCCGGCAGCCGCGACGATGACATCGGCCTGCATGAGCAGCGCATCGAGGTCGCGGGTGCCGGTGTGGGTGAGGGTCACGGTGGCGTTGTGGTCGCGGCGGGTCAGCAGCGAGCCGATCGACCGGCCGACGGTCACTCCGCGGCCGATGACGACGACGTGCTGGCCAGCCAGGTCGAAGCCGGCACGGTCGATGAGTTCGATGACACCGCGCGGCGTGCACGGCAGCGGCGAGGTGATCGGCCGGTTGACGTTGAGCATGAGCCGGCCGAGGTTCATCGGGTGCAGGCCGTCGGCATCCTTGTCCGGGTCGATGCGCTCCAGGATCGCATCCGTGTCGATGTGGCCGGGCAACGGCAGCTGGACGATGTAGGCGGTGCACTCCGGGTCGGCGTTGAGCTCGTCGATGACTGCTTCGAGCTCCGCCTGGGTGATGTCGGCCGGCAGATCGCGGCGGATCGAGCGGATGCCCACCTGCTCGCAGTCGCGGTGCTTCCCGGCCACATAGGACTGCGAACCGGGGTCGTCGCCGACGAGCACCGTGCCGAGCCCCGGGGCCTGCCCGGTCTCAGCCAGCGCACGCACGCGGCCGGCGAGTTCGTCCTTGATGTCCTTGGCTGCGGCCTTGCCGTCGAGTTTCTGCGCGGTCATCAGTACTGCTTCAGTCCTTCGTAGAGCGGGAATCCGTCGGTCAGCTTCTGCACCCGTGCCTTGAGCGCCTCGACATCCGGGCTCGGCTTGAGGGTTTCGGCGATGATGTCGGCGACCTCGGTGAACTCCGCGGCACCGAATCCGCGGGTGGCCAGGGCCGGGGTGCCGATCCGCAGGCCCGAGGTGACCATCGGCGGGCGCGGATCGAAGGGCACCGCATTGCGGTTGACGGTGATGCCGACTTCGTGGAGGAGGTCCTCGGCCTGCTGCCCGTCGAGGGCGGAGTTGCGCAGGTCGACGAGCGCGAGGTGGACGTCGGTGCCGCCGGTGAGCACCGAGACGCCGGCCTCGGCGACATCGGATGCGAGCAGACGCTCCGCCAGGATCTGCGCACCTTCGATGGTGCGCTGCTGACGCTCCTTGAACTCCTGGGTCGCGGCGAGCATGAAGGCCACTGCCTTGGCGGCTACGACATGCATGAGCGGCCCGCCCTGCTGGCCGGGGAACACTGCGGAGTTGATCTTCTTCGCATGCTCCGGATCGCGGGAGAGGATGATGCCCGAACGCGGTCCGCCCAACGTCTTGTGCACCGTCGAGGACACGACATCGGCATAAGGCACCGGATTGGGGTGCAGACCGGCGGCGACGAGCCCGGCGAAGTGGGCCATATCGACCCACAGATAGGCACCGACCTCATCGGCGATCTCGCGGAAGGCGGCGAAGTCGAGGTGGCGCGGGTAGGCCGACCAGCCGGCGACGATGACCTTGGGGCGGTGGGCGAGCGCCTGCTCGCGGACCTTGTCCATGTCGATGCGGTAGGACTCCGGGTCGACCTCATAGGCCGAGACCTCGTAGAGGCGGCCGGAGAAGTTGATCTTCATGCCGTGGGTGAGGTGGCCGCCGTGGGCGAGGCTCAGGCCGAGCATGCCGTCGCCGGCGCGGGCGAAGGCGTGCATGACTGCCGCATTGGCCGAGGCACCCGAGTGCGGCTGGACATTGGCGTACTCAGCGCCGAAGAGGCTCTTGGCCCGGTCGATCGCGAGGTTCTCAGCGATGTCGACGGCCTCGCAGCCGCCGTAGTAGCGGCGCCCCGGGTAGCCTTCGGCGTACTTGTTCGTCAGCACCGAGCCCTGTGCTTCGAGCACGGCATTGGGCACGAAGTTCTCCGAGGCGATCATCTCGAGCGTGCCGCGCTGGCGGTCGAGCTCCTGATCGAGGACGGAAGCGATCTCCGGGTCGATCTGCTCGATCGAGGCGTTCATTGTCGACGCGTTATTCATTCCGGCGGCTCCTTGCAAGACGGGAACAGATGGGGTTCTTCAGCGGGCGGCCGGGCTTCACCGCCGGCATGGTGCTCGCCAGTGACAACTCTAACAGCCGGCTCCGGGCCGGAATCGGCTGTTTCAGAACGATGTCCGCGCAGTGGAATCGCGCTGTCCGAGGTGCCGCACACATCGTCTGCCCCGCCAGACCTGCTGCCCCTGCCGGTCTCTACACTGGGGGGCTATGCAGACTCCAGACTCGTCGCCCGCCCCCGTGTCCACCGCCCCTGCTGCCGCTGTTCCCGAGGCCGGCTCCGCTGCTGCCGGGGCCGCCGCCGAGGCGGGGGTCGAGTGGGTGCTGTCGCTCGCGTGTCCCGACCGGGCCGGGATCGTCCATGCGGTCTCCGGGATGCTCGTCGAGCTGGAGGCGACGATCACCGAGTCGCAGCAGTTCGGCTCACCGGACTCCCACCAGTTCTTCCTGCGCATGCAATTCCGCACGCACACGAGCGAAGCGGACATCCGCGCTGCGCTGTCCCCGGTGGCTCAGCGCCTCGACTTCACCGCCGAGCTGCACCGGGCCGACCGCCGGCTGCGCACACTCGTCATGGTGTCGAAGGCCGGGCACTGCCTCAATGATCTGCTCTTCCACACCGGCACCGGCGCACTGCCGATCGACATCGCCGCAGTCGCCGGCAACCACACCCTCCTCGCGCCGATGGCCGAGCATGCCGGGGTGCCCTTCCACCACATTCCGGTCACCGCGGAGACCAAAGCCGAGGCGGAGGCGGCCCTGCTGGCCCTCGTCGAGGAGTACGACATCGAGCTCGTCGTCCTCGCCCGCTATATGCAGGTCCTCTCCCCTGCCCTGTGCGAGCGGATGGCCGGGCGCATCATCAACATCCACCATTCCTTCCTGCCGAGCTTCAAGGGTGCCCGCCCCTACCATCAGGCCCATGACCGCGGCGTCAAGATCATCGGCGCGACCGCCCACTATGTCACCGATGACCTCGATGAGGGCCCGATCATCGAACAGGACGTCGTGCGCGTCGAGCACCGCCACTCCCCTGCCCAGTTCATCCGCTTCGGCCAGGACGTCGAGGCCGCGGTGCTCTCCCGGGCCGTCGGCTGGCATGCCGAGGGGCGGGTGCTGCTCGACGGGAACCGCACCGTCGTCTTCGACTGACGCCACCACCTCGGGCGCGGCAGGGCGATGTTGCCGAACGGCAACATCGAGCGGGTACCGCCCGACCCTCGCATGCCCTTAGAATGGCGGTATGAGCTCCATCGACGATGCAGGCGGCCTGCGGAAGCCGCGGATCAGACGAGGACCGGTGAATCTCGCTCGGCAGGCGCTGCTGCGGCTCACGAACGTCGGGCTCACGACGGCCTATGCCGCCTACCGGGTGCATCCGGCGCTGTGGCGGCTGACAGCGCGCAACTATCGACCCGGGCTGGAGCGCTTCGCGAAGCTGAATGCGTGGATGATCTGCCAGCAGGCGAGCCTCGATGTGCCGGCCTATCAGGACCATCTCGTCGCACATGACTACGAGTTCCGGTGGTGGGACCTCGACAGCTATCCGCAGACCTCGAAAGCCGGCTATGTCAGCGCCTACTCCGAGGAGGACCGCTGCTGGAACGGCCGCATCGACATGGTCGGCACCGTCGTCGATGAGTCCTCCGGGTCCTCGGGCACGCCGTTCAACTGGATGCGCTCGAAGCGGGAGCTGGCGACCGTGCACAAGAACGTCGCCGGCTATGTCACGTTCCTGTTCGGCGCTGAGAACCTCTTCTGCATCAACGCCTTCTCGATGGGCGCCTGGGCGACCGGCACGAACACCGGCCTGGCGATGGCGAAGGTCGCGATGGTGAAGAACACCGGCCCGGACCTGGAGAAGATCCTCGACACGCTGCGCCATTTCGGCCCAAACCACACCTACCTCATCAGCGCCTATCCCCCGTTCCTCAAGCACCTCGTCGACCGGATGGATGCGGAGGACCCCGAGTACTGGGACCAGTTCGAGCTCAACGGCTTCGTCGGCGGGGAGGCGATGACCGAGGCGCTGCGCGACTATGTGCAGAAGCGCTTCGGCCGCGTCTACTCCGGCTATGGCGCCTCGGATCTGACGATCGGGATGGCCGGTGAGACCGATGTGTCCGTCGAGATCCGCCGGGAGCTCACCCGCAATGACGACTTCCGCGCCGCACTGCTGGGCTCCGCTGAGGACCGCACCCCGATGATCTTCCAGTACAACCCGCTGGAGACCTTCCTGGAGACCACCGCGGACGGTGAGCTCGTCGTCACCATCAACTCCGCTGCGGTCATGAGTCCGCGGCTGCGCTACAACATCGGCGATGAGGCCCGGCTGCTCGACTTCCGGGAGATGGTCGCCATCACCCGGCAGTTCCCGCAGCTGTCCGCGCGGCTCTCGCGCGCCTTCCGCCGGCAGGGGATGCGGCTGCCGTTCGTGCTGCTGTTCGGGCGGGCGGATTCGACGATCTCCTATATGGGCGCCAACATCTATCCGCTCGACGTGGAGAACGGCCTGTACCGCGATGAGCGCTTCGCCGGGCTCATCGAGTCCTTCCGCATCGAGCTGCGCGATCACGGCGAACTGGAGGTCCGTCCGGCGCTGCATGTGCAGCTGCGCGACACCGCCGAGGCGCAGGCGCTCACCGCAGATGAGCGCACGGAGATGACGCAGGCGCTCACGCAGGGGGTGCTCGCCCACCTCGCCGAGGTGTCCCGGGACTTCCGGCAGTCCCTGGAGGAGGACGCTTCGGCCGCGGAGATCCAGCTGGAGCTGCACGACCACGGCACCGGCCCGTTCGCCGGCGGCCCCCAGAAGATCAAGAACGTGTACCTCATGAGGACCGAGGAGGCCTGATCCATGCGCACGACCGACTTCTCCGCCACCCCGCCTCAGGGCCGGGCCGGCTCGGTGTTCCTCGGCTGCAATGAGTACCGCTCGCCGTGGGCGATGGTCGAGCAGCTGCGCCGCTGGCCCAAGCTCGCCCGCGCGCTCAAGCGCGCGCCGGGCTATCTGTGGCATCGCAGCTACTATGAGTTCCCCAAGCGGATCGGGCTCATCGTCGTCTTCGAGTCCCAGGACGATCTCATGCGCTTCGCCCGCACGCATGAGCACCACGAGATCATGCACTGGCTGGTGGGCCGCGGCGATGAGTCCCCGGCCCGCGGCGGCTTCATCCGCATCCTCACCGCCGAGGAGTGGGGCTACACGAACGGGATCTTCCGCGCCGAGGACGGCCGCACCGGGATGATCGACCGGTTCACCCAGCTCGCAGGTGAGACCGACGCCGAGGCGCCGCCCACCTCGGGCACGGGCCGCGCGTCAGGCGCTGGACGCTGATGCCGGTCACCGTCACCGAGGTCTCCACGCGCGCGCAGCTGCGAGCCTTCCTCGATCTGCCGCAGCGGCTCGCTGCGGCGAGCGGCACCGCAGACCACTGGGTGCCGCTGCTGCGCTCGGACCTGCGGGCGTGGCACACCGGCCGGTCGTGGTTCCCCGACGCGGTCACCCTCCTCATCGCCGTCGATGATGACGGGCAGGTCGTCGGGCGCACGAGCGCTCACCGGTACCCCGCCCTCGATGCGAAGCTCTCCGGGCGGCTGCGCCGCCGGCTCACCCCTGCCGAGGTGCATGCCGGGGTCGTCGATGACTGGCAGCACCGGCAGGTGCGCGCCCAGCTGTTCGGTGCCGCCGAGTTCGCCAGCGCGGAAGCCGCGCAGGCGCTGTTCGCTGCGCTGGAGGATCGTGCCCGGCAGGCCGGGTGCACGCATCTGTTCGGGCCGACGTCCCTGCTGCCGAATGAGACCGGAGGGGTGGTCGTCGGCGGATATGAGCATCCCGGGTTCTTCGACACCGCCTGGAACACACCGGCGACCACTGCGATCTATGAGGCAGCCGGGTTCCACCGCTGGGGCGGTGGGCGCACATGGTCGGTCGAGCTCGCCGCGGTGCCGGCGGCACGGGCGACAGCCCCGAGCGAGGCCGAATGCGCCGCCGCCGGGGTGCGGATCAGCACGCCTTCCCGGCTGGGGCTGCGGCGCGCACTCAGGCAGATCCGCCCGACCCTCAATGCGGCCTTCGGGGCGCTGCCGTACTACACACAGATCTCCGACGCTCAGTTCGCCTCCCAGACCGCGGGACTGGCGCTGCTCATGGAGCCCGGTCTCATCGTCACCGCCCATGGTCTCGATGCCGCGCCCGAGGATCCGGCGGCGGCCTTCATCCTCACGGTGCCCGACCCGGTGCACGTGCTGCGGGCCACCGGCGGCAGGCTCAATACCCGGGCGGCAGGGATGCTGCTGCGCGAGCAGCTCACCGGGCGCACCGCCTCGGGCGCGGGACGCGATGCGGTGCTCATCATCCAGGCTGCGCACCCGGATGCGCAGCGGCGCGGACTCGTGTCGCTGCTGGCACGGAAGATGTACTCTGAACTCGTCCGCAGAGGCTACCGGCGGCTGCGCGTCACCGTCGTCGGCGATGACAATCCGGGGTCGTCGTCGGTGCCGGCCAAGGCCGGCGGGCATTGGCTCCACGAACTCCGCTACTTCTTCCGCGAGGTGCATCCATGACCCGACCGCTGAATGCTGCGATGATCGAGGGGCTCTTCGACATCGCCTCCCGCGCCCCGAGCGCGCACAACACGCAGCCGTGGCTGCCGCGCCTGGTCGACATCAGTGAGGAGGGTGCGCGGATCCGAGTGCGCACCGATGCTGAACGCACCCTGCCGGTGACCGACCCTCACGGCGCGGATCTGGGGCTGTCCCTGGGCTGCTGGGTGGAGACCTGTGCGATCGCCGCTGCCGCCGAGGGCCTGCAGCTGCGCGAGCTGCGCATCACCGGCGGGCGGCAGGATGTGACGATCGAGTTCGTGCTCGCCCCGAAGAGCGCGGCGGGTGCCGGCTCTGGTGCGGACCCCTCCGATGGGACGGTCTCGGCGCAGTTCTCCGTCGCCGAGGTGTTGGCCCGGCAGGTGGATCGCGGACGCCTGCGCCGGGACACCGCTGCCGTCGAAGCAGCGGTGGCGGAGTACCGGCAGCTGCGCCCCTATGCCATCTACGACCGCACCGTCCAGGGGAAGACCCACAGCCTTGCCGCAGCCGTGCAGCCTGCCGGAGATGAGCAGCCCGCCGCAGACGCGCAACCTGCCGGGCAGGAGTCGCCGGTGCCGGGCATCGCGATCGCCCAGGTGCCCGAGGCGGTCTGGGTCAAGGCCGCACGCTATGCACAGTCCGCTCCCTTCGAACCGCGGGAGGCCTTCGATGAGACGCTGCGCTGGCTGCGGCTGGACGACCGGGATCCCCGCTATCAGGAAGACGGTCTGACGGCCGCGACCCTGCGGCTGCCGAAGGCCGCTGCACGGCTCGCGGCCCGGATGCTCGGCGGTGATGAGGCCCCGGATGCCGCACGCGACCGCCTGCGCGACATGCTCGTGACCGCCGGCGCATGGTCGACGATGCTGCCGACCTTCATCGCCGGGAAGGCTCCCGACCGGCTGGCCCTGGCGATCGAAGCCCGTCATCCGAGCGCTGTGAGCGCCCAGCAGTGGGTGCTGCTGGGCCGCGAGCTCATGCGACTGTGGCTCATCTTCGCCCGCCATGGGCTGCGGGTCGCAGTCGAATCGCAGCTCAAAGACGTGCAGCTGCCGACCGCGATGCTCGCCGATGTGCTGCGCCGCACCGCCCCACCCCGCCACGGCGACAAGCCGGTCTACCAACCCTTCGCGGCATTCTCGGTGGGGCATTCGACCGGCCCCGTGCCGCGCTCACCGCGCCTGCGCTGAATGCGCTGCAGGCCCGGAACCTCAGCGGTTCCGGGCCTGCGATGCTCAGCGTGATGCTGCAGCAGCGTCAGCGACTCACGTGTCGTCGTCGGCCTGCTCGGCAGCTTCCTGCGCTTCGTCGTCCTGCGCACCGGAGGTGACGTCGGCCTCGACCTCGGGGGTCTCGTCCTCAGCGGTCTCCTCAGCAGCATCCTCAGCCGCGGTGTCCGCAGCAGCAGCCTGGGCGGCCTGCTCGGCTTCCTTCACCGTGGCCTGCTTGGGCGAGTAGGCCTCCAGCACCAGCTCGATGACGGCCATCGGAGCGTTGTCGCCCTTGCGCGGACCGATCTTGGTGATGCGGGTGTAGCCGCCCGGACGCTCGGCGACAGCCGGAGCGATCGAGGTGAACAGCTCGTGGACGACGGACTTGTCGCCGATCTGCTGCATGACGCGGCGGCGCGCAGCGAGGTCACCGCGCTTGGCGAAGGTGATGAGGCGCTCGGCGACCGGCCGCAGACGCTTGGCCTTCGTCACCGTCGTGGTGATGGACTTGTTCTCGAAGAGCTGGGACGCCATGTTGTTCAGCATCGCCCGCTCGTGCGCCGGGGAGCCGCCGAGGCGGTTGCCCTTGGTAGGCGTAGGCATTGTTTATCTCCTTGAAATCTCTGTTCGGTCAGCCGCTCAGTACTGCTCGTCGTCGACGTAGCTCATCTCGTCGCCAGCATCGCCGTAGCCGTTGGCGCTGTCTTTAAGGCTGAGTCCGAGCTCGTTGAGCTTGGCCTTGACTTCGTCGATGGACTTCGAACCGAAGTTGCGGATGTCCATGAGGTCTGCTTCGCTGCGGGCGACCAGTTCACCGACCGTGTGGATGCCTTCGCGCTTGAGGCAGTTGTAGGACCGCACCGTGAGGTCGAGGTCCTCGATCGCCAGAGCGAGATCGGCAGCCAGGGCGGCGTCGACCGGCGAGGGGCCGATGTCGATGCCCTCAGCTTCGACATTGAGCTCGCGGGCCAGGCCGAAGAGCTCGACGAGGGTCTTGCCGGCCGAAGCGACGGCATCGCGCGGGGCGATCGACGGCTTCGTCTCGACATCGACGATGAGACGGTCGAAGTCGGTGCGCTGCTCGACGCGGGTGGCTTCGACCTTGTAGGTGACCTTGAGCACCGGCGAGTAGATCGAGTCGACCGGGATCCGGCCGATCTCAGCGTCGGCGTTCTTGTTCTGCGCGGCAGAGACGTAGCCGCGGCCGCGCTCGATGGTGAGCTCCAGATCGAGGCGGCCGTCTTCGTTGAGCGTGGCGATGTAGAGCTCCGGGTTGTGGATCTCCACACCAGCCGGTGCCGAGATGTCCTCAGCGGTGACCGTGCCCGGTCCCTGCTTGCGCAGGTAGGCCACGACCGGCTCGTCGAACTCCGAGGAGACGACGAGGGACTTGAGGTTGAGGATGAACTCAGTGACATCCTCCTTGACTCCCGGAACCGTGGTGAACTCGTGCAGCACGCCGTCGACCCGGATGCTCGTCACCGAGGCACCGGGGATGGACGAGAGCAGGGTCCGACGCAGCGAGTTGCCGAGGGTGTATCCGAAACCAGGCTCGAGCGGCTCGATGACGAAGCGCGATCGATTGGCTGATACAGCCTCTTCCGTGAGCGTGGGGCGCTGTGCAATGAGCACGTGGGCTTCCTTTCAGCGAGCATCCGCTATATGACGCTCGCATGCACTAGTTGAGTAAGTCAGTACTCGTAAACGCTTGCGGGTGGTGGACAGAGGTTCGGTCCCCGTGCCCGAGGCGGGTCTCACCTGCCAGCAGGCGACCCGCCTCGGGGGCGGGAACCGGAAAGGCTCAGCCGCGGCGGCGCTTCGGCGGGCGGCAGCCGTTGTGCGGCGTCGGGGTGACGTCCTGGATGGTGCCCAGCTCAAGGCCGGCGGCCTGGAGCGAGCGGATCGCGGTCTCGCGGCCCGAGCCCGGGCCCTTGACGAAGACGTCGACCTTCTTCAGGCCCATCTCCATTGCCCGGCGGGCGGCGGACTCAGCGGCCATCTGTGCGGCGTACGGGGTCGACTTGCGCGAGCCCTTGAAACCGACCTCACCGGCGGAAGCCCAGGAGATCACAGCTCCTGTGGGATCGGTGATCGAGACGATCGTGTTGTTGAAGGTGGACTTGATGTGCGCCTGGCCGTTGACGATGTTCTTCTTATCGCGACGACGCGGCTTGCGCATTGCTCCTGCGCGTGACTTGGGAGGCATAGATCAAAAACTCCTGATCGAGGGTGTTCGGTGAAAGCTGAAAGGGCCGGATTACTTCTTCTTACCGGCGACCGTGCGCTTCGGGCCCTTGCGGGTGCGCGCATTGGTCTTGGTGCGCTGGCCGCGCACCGGCAGGCCGCGACGGTGGCGCAGGCCTGCGTAGCAGCCGATCTCAACCTTGCGGCGGATGTCAGCGGCGACCTCGCGGCGCAGGTCGCCTTCCACCTTGAACGTTCCCTCGATGTAGTCGCGCAGCTGCACGAGCTCATCATCAGTGAGGTCCTTGACGCGGGTGTCGGGGCTGATCCCGGTCTCGGTCAGGGTCTGGCTCGCACGAGTGCGGCCCACACCATAGATGTATGTCAGGGCGACTTCCACGCGCTTCTCACGCGGGAGGTCGACTCCGGCAAGACGTGCCATAAGTTCTTACTCCGTGTATTCGTTGTCGAAGGTGCTTGCTCAGACCTGTCCCGAGGTATCCCGGGTCCCCGGCCTTCGAACCGGGGGTATCGTCCTGCGGCTGCTGCCGGCGCTGGGCCGGACAGCTGCAGGGGGCGAGGCCTGCTTGGGTGTGGTGCTCGCAGCTGCTCAGGGGCAGGCGCGAACGGGAGTCTGCTGGAAGTGTGCGATCAGCCCTGGCGCTGCTTGTGACGCGGATTGTCGCAGATCACCATGACCCGGCTGTGACGCCGGATGACCTTGCACTTCTCGCAGACCTTCTTGACGCTGGGGTGAACCTTCATCGTGAGTCCTTCTTGCTGACTGCGAAAACCCCAGGGAGATCCCCCGGGGGACGCAGTGCAGCGGTCGAAAAGATCTGTTACTTGTACCGGTACACGATGCGACCACGGGACAGGTCGTAGGGAGAGAGCTCCACCACGACGCGGTCCTCGGGAAGAATGCGGATGTAGTGCTGACGCATCTTTCCGGAGATGTGCGCCAGAACCTTGTGGCCGTTGGTCAGCTCCACCCGGAACGAGGCGTTCGGGAGTGCTTCGACAACGGTTCCTTCGATCTCAATGACCCCTTCTTTTTTGGCCATATCGTTCGTCAACCCCATTTTCCCGCAGCAGTGCTGCGTTCGTTCGTGTCTCAGACCCTCTTCGGCTACCCGGGTGGGGCCTGATTCGACCGGCAGTCCTGACCCGGAGTGTCCGGTTCCGCATGTTCGCCAGATGGGCTAAGCTACCCGGAGAAAGACGGAACTGGCATGTCCAGAGGTCACAGACCAATCCACCACTCTACACGAAACAGCGTGTGCATGCCACCCATTTCTGCGCATCCAGCTGCGTCGCTGCTCACGTCCGCCGATGCCGGAGCTCTCAATGCCGCACTGCGCGGCGAACCGGATTCCCGCTTCCATCTCCTCCCCCGGCTGCTGCGCCGCGCCGGCTTCTATCAGCACCGCGCCGCCCGCGCGATCGAGGCACTCCTGCCCGCCTCCGCGCCCGAGGTGTCCCGCACCCTGGCAGCACTGCCCGCCCTGGAGCCCCAGCCCCGCGGCCGACAGCTCCTCGACGTGCCGGTGCCAGCCGCGGCGCCGAGCGCCGGGGTCGAGGTGCGGCAGGGACACCTCGGCGACTGCTGGTTCATCGCCGCGCTGGCTGCCTGTGAGCACGCTCGGCCCGGTTTCATCTCCTCCCGCATCCGCTGGCTTCCGAACGGACTCGCGCAGGTGCAGCTGCACACGGGACTGCGGCCGCGCTGGGTGACGATCTCTGCGTTCGTCCCGGCCCGGCACCGTGCCGGTGACGCCCGCGGCCGGGCGAACTGGGCCAGCCTTGTCGAGAAGGCCGCTGCTGTGAGCTTCGGCCGCGGCAGCTACACCGGTCTGCAGCACGGCTTCGCCGGCAATGCCTTCTATCTGCTCACCGGCAGGCTGACGCCGGCCCGCCCGGTGCCCGGTCTGCAGCAGATCCGCGCGTGGCTGAATGCGGGCAGGCCGGTGGTGGCCTCGACTCTGACGCGGCGCCGCAGTGTGCGGCTCATCGCCCGTGAGGACGATCCCAGCCGGCACATCGCCGTCATGAACGGCCACGTCTATGTGGTCTGCGGCGTCGCCGTCGTCGATGAGGACGGGCGGCAGCGGCACGACGGGCAACCGCGCATAGACAGGCAGCCGAGTGCGGACGCTGTGCCGCCGGAGCGTCTGCGCATCCATGTGCGCAATCCGCTCGGCGGCCGCGATCCGCGACCGGGCACGCCGCATCCGCGGCGCACGGATCTGTTCCTGTCTGAAGCCCAGTTCCGGCGCATCTTCCTCAGCGTCAACGTTGGGCCGCCGCTGCGCTGAACAGCACCCGGCCACCGCCTCGGGGGCGGCAGGCGAGCACCACCTCGGGAACGGACCTTCGACCGGCACGCCGAAGGGGCGGCCTCCGCAGAGACCGCCCCTTCGTCAGGTGCGCTGCTCACCGTGAGCCCGTGGGCTCCGGTGACTGAGCACCGTGCTCAGCTGAGGACTCAGCCCTCAGTCGAGGTGCGACGCGACTTGTACAGCGCAGCTGCACCGCCGCCGATGAGGGCGAGGATGAGCAGCAGGTACGGCATGATCTCCGCACCGGTGCGCGGCAGCGGACCGCGGTCGTCGGCGTTGTCGTCCTTGCCGTTGTCCTTTCCGCCCTTGTCGTCGTCCTTGCCGCCTTCGTCGGTGTCGCCACCGCCGTTGGCATCGTCGTCGTCCTCGTTTTCCTTCGGATCGTCATCGCGCATGACTTCGAGGAAGTCGGTGGCGACGGCATCACCGGCGGCGTTGACGAAGGTGACCTCATAGGTGCCCGGCTTGGCATCCTCAGGCACGGTGAACTGACCGGAGGCGTTGCCGCCGTTGTCGGTCGTGCCCTTGGCGACGGTCTCTCCATCGAAGGCGACGGTGTAGTCGTCGACATCGTCCTGGTGCTCGGCGTTGTAGAGGACCTTCTCACCGGTGTGTGCCTTGTTCGTCGAGATCGCGAAGCCGGAGCCGCGGAAGGTCTCGACCTTGCACTGCGTCGTGAGGGTGACATCATTGCCGCGGTCGTCCTTGACGGTGTCGGGCTTGTCGAGCTTCTTGCCGTAGTCGCCGTCCTCAGGAACGTTGCCGTTGATGAGGAAGTCGTTTACGGTCTCGTCGACACAGGTGAGGTTCTCGTCACCCTTCATGTACGAGGTGTGCGAGGCGCCTGCAGCCGAAAGCAGGGTGCCGTCGATGACGCGGGCGAGCTTGACGCCGGCCGGGTACGGGGTGGCCGAGTCATGCGTGGTCGACACGACGAGGATGTTGGGCACCTTCGTCAGCTTCTCCGGCGCGGGCAGGGTGCCCTTGAACCGCCAGAAGTCGCAGTAGTCGTACTCACCCGGGGTCTTCGACGATGCCTGGAACGGCGCAGCCTCGTCGTAGCGCTCGGCGAACTCGCGCGCCTTCTCGATGTCCGGCATCTCGCCGTAGCTGTTGTTGTCAGCGCAGCGGATGTTCGTGAAGGCCTGCAGCATCGGAGCGTAGTGGCCCTTTTCGTCGCGGTCGTTGTAGGAGTCAGCCAGCTGCATGAGCATGCCGGCGGTCTTGCCTTCCTTCAGCTCAGCCAGACCGTAGGCCAGCTCCGGCCACATGGTCTCCGAGTACAGCGCCTGGAAGACACCGGTGCGGCCATCAGCGAAGGACACCATGCGGTTGTCGTTCGGCTGTCCGGTCGGCAGCGGCTTCTTCTCCAGGGTCTGCAGCAGCATGGCATTCGCCTTCGTCAGCTCATCGACGTCTTCGACGCCGTCGCCAAGTGCACAGCTGAAGGTCTCATCGGCGATCGGGGTGCCGCCGAACTTGTCCGGCCACAGTTCGCCCCAGGTCTTCTTCTGCGCGCCCTTGGCGGTGCAGTCCTTGGCGAACTGCTCGAAGGTGTTCTGGAATCCAGCGCCCTGCTTGATGGTCTTGTCCTCATCATCGGCAGGGTCGTCATCGGACTGCATGTAGTTCTTCGAGGCTTCATTGATCGCCTTCATCGCAGCCTGCTCGTCGATGCTGCCCGGATCCACGACACCGTCGAGGACGAGGCGGCCGACATTGGCCTGGAACTTCTGCGAGTACACGTAGCCGAGGCGGGTGCCGTAGGAGAAGCCGATGAAGTTGAGCTTCTCATCGCCGAACACCGAACGCATGACGTCCATATCGCCGACGGCATCCCAGGTGCCCAGGTGCTTCATGAGCTTCTCCTGGCCGTCCTCACCGAGGTTGAAGGCCTTGCCGGTGTTCTCGAAGCAGTCGTTGGCGAAGCGCTCGGTCTGGTCCTTGAGCATCTTCTCGACTTCTTCGCGGGTGTCCGCGCCGTGCGGGTTGGAGGCGCGGTCCTCGTCGATCTGCTCATCGGTCGAGCACTGCGAGAACGGCATCGAGGTGCCGGTGCCGCGCGGGTCGAAGCCGAGCATGTCGTACTCAGCGGCCAGGTCCGGTTCGAACAGCGCACCGGCCACCGACAGGGTCATGCCCGAGCCGCCCGGTCCGCCCGGGTTCCACAGCACGGTGCCGCGCGGCTTGGAGTTCTCCTTGAACTTTCCACCTTCGACAGTGCCGGCCTTGACCCGCATGACGGACACGGCGATGTTGCCGGCACTCGGATCCTCAGCGTCGATCGGCATGATGACGTAGCCGCACTCCGGGGTCCGGCCGATCCGATCGGTGTAGTCGGGCAGTCCGAGCTTCTCGCAGTTCTCTGCCGACATATCGACGGCCTGGCCGTAGTGCTCCTCCAGGCCCTTGGGTACGTTGCCGTGGCTCTTGCCGCCGGAAGCCGGTCCCGGGATCTCGTAGGTGCCGTCGCCATCGGCGTCGAAGAGCTCCTTGGCGAGCTCCGGGTAGTACTCATCGAGTCCGTCCGGACGGACGTTCGGATCCTCGGCACCCTCCTTCTCGGCACCCTCGGTCTCCTCGGCACCGTCGGCGCTGTCGCCGTCGACGGTGAAGGTCGTATCGGAGTTCATGAGATTGTCGTCGCCGCCGGTGACCGCATAGGTGCCCGGCGCGAGGTCCTCAACGGTGAGGGTCGCTTCTGCCGTCCCGTCTTCCCCGATCGTGACGTCAGTGTCGGTGCCGGGAACGATCTCATTGTTCTGGGCGTGCTTGAGCCGCAGGGTGAGGACGTCGCCGGCCTCTCCCTTGACGGTGACGGGAATCTCGAGGGTGGCAGCTGGCTCCAGCGTGGCGTCACCCTCATAGGTGATCGTCAGCTTGTCAACCAGATCGGTGGGGTTGGTCGTCGATTCGGGGGCCGTGCGAGGGGCAGTGTCTGCCGGCTGCGACGGTGCAGCCAGAGCAGCAGATCCGAATCCAAGGGTCATCGCCAGAGTCACTGTCGTAGCGACGCCGACCTGGCGCATTCTGCGCAGGGCCGGCGGATACTGTCTTGAATCAGTCATACCTGAGAGCCTATGACGAATGAGGCGCGTTTTGTGAGGTTCCTCTCATACTTTTTTGAGAACTTTTCATCGCCGCAGGTCAGCAGCTCAGACTACGACTAAAGTTGTAGTTGCCGAGCTGGGGCCTCTCGGCAGCTCGTCGCCGGTTGGCGGAGGCTGGGCCGGTGCCTCGGGCCGCCGCCGGCTCCCACACCTCGGCCCGGCTGATACCCTGCGCCGTTCCGGCGCCAGGGGCGCTAGGCTGGTGGCTGGCAAGGACGCCGACAAGGAGGACACCTGGTGAAGGACTACACGCCCGCCGAGCTCGTGGAGCGCGGATCAGTGAAATGGACGACGTTTCCCGGCACGCTCGGAGCGTTCATCGCCGAATCCGACTTCGGCACCGCCCCGTGTGTGCATGCAGCACTGGAGGAGCTCAGCGCCAAGGAGCTCTTCACCTACGCCCCGCCGGCGATGCATGCCGCAGCCCGGCAGGCCACCGCGGAGTTCCATGCCCGCCGCTACGGCTGGCAGATCGAGCCGGAGAACATCGACTTCGCCCCGGATGTGCTCTCCGCGCTGCTCGTCATGCTCGACCTGTTCTCGCCTCCGGAGGCTCCGGTCGTGCTGCTGACGCCGGCGTATATGCCGTTCTTCATCGCCCCGGCCACCCGGGATCGCACGATCCGCGAAGTGCCGCTCATCCGCACCGCCGACAGCTGGGAGATCGACGCCGAGGCGCTCGACGCCGCGCTCGAACCCGGTGCGGTGTTCATCCACTGCAATCCGCACAATCCGATCGGCAAGGTCTACACGCGCGCTGAGCACGAGCAGATCGCTGCGCTCGTGGAGAAGAACGGTGCACGCGTGTTCTCCGATGAGATCCACGCCCCGCTCGTCTTCGACGGCGCTGTCCACATCCCCTACGCCACGGTCAGCGAGGCCGCCGCCCGGCACACGCTCACCGCCACCTCGGGCTCGAAGGCCTTCAACACCCCGGGCCTCAAGTGCGCGCAGGTGCTGCTGACGAATCCGGCCGACCGCGAGGTGTACCGCGACCGGGCCCGGTTCGTCGCCGGGGCGGCCGCGAACCCGGGGCTCGTCGCTGCCACCGCCGCCTACCGTGAGGGCGATGCCTGGCTGGCGGAGTTCATCGAGGTCCTCGACGCCAACCGGAAGCTCATGGGCGAGCTCGTGGCCGAGCATCTGCCGCAGGCCGCCTACCTCATGCCGCAGGGCACGTACATCGCCTGGCTCGACCTGCGCGCCTACGACCTCGGCGAGGATGCCGCGGCCTATCTGCGCGAGCACGCCGAGGTGGCGCTCACCAACGGGCAGGACTGCGGCCAGGTGGGTGCCGGCAGCGTGCGGATCAATATGGCGACTCCGGCGGCGATCCTCACCGAGATCGTCGAGCGGATCGCCCGGGCCTGCGCCGCCCGCTGAGCGGGCCTCCGGTGCGCTCAGTCGAGGGGGACGGGCGTGACCCCATAGGGTGCGAGGCGCTCAGCGCCGCCGTCGGGCGCGGTCAGCACCCAGATGCCCGTGGCGTGCCGGGCGACGGCATGTTCCCAGTGCGAGGCGTGCGAGCCGTCGCGGGTGACGACCGTCCAGTCGTCGTCGAGCACCTCGGTGGCCGCTGAGCCAGCCGTGAGCATCGGTTCGATACACAGCACGAGACCGGGCTTGATCTTGGGACCGAGCTGCTTGGCCGCATAGTTGAGGACCTCGGGCTCCATGTGCATCTTGGTGCCGATGCCGTGGCCGGTGTACTCGGTGATGAGGCCGAAGCCGCGGGCGCGTTCGGTGCCCAGCGCAGCGCTGAGCGCGGCCGCGCTGCCGTTCTCATCGACGCTGGCTTCGATCGCCGCGCCGATCTCGCCAACGCGAGTGGCGGTGGCGAAGGCGGCGATCCCGGCCCACATCGATTCCTCGGTCACGCGCGAGAGCTCACGGTCCTCGGCGCTAGCGGACTCCTCACCGCCGACGAAGACGGTCAGCGCCGAATCGCCGTGGTAGCCGCCGACGATCGCACCGCCGTCGATCGAGACGATGTCGCCGTCTGCGAGCACCCGCTGGCCCGGGATGCCGTGGACGATCTCCTCGTTGACGGAGACGCACAGGGTGGCGGGGAAGCCGTGGTAGCCCTTGAAGTTCGACCGGGCACCGGCCTCGGCGATGACACGGGCGCCGGCGGCATCGACATCGGCAGTGGTCGCGCCGGGCACACATGCCGCACGGGCGGCCTCCAGGGCCGCCCGTGTGACGAGACCAGCTTTGCGCATGGTCGTGATCTGTGCCGGGGACTTGAGCTCCAGGCGCGGTCCGAACATCAGGCGCCGAGAGCCGCGATGATGCGTTCGGTGATCGCGTCGACTTTGCCGAGGCCGTCGACCTTGCGCAGCAGGCTGCGCTTGGCGTAGAGGTCGGTGAGCGGCTGGGTCTGCTCGGCGTAGACGTCGAGGCGGTGGCGGATGACGCTCTCATTGTCATCGCTGCGGCCCTGCAGCTGCGCGCGAGCCAGCAGGCGCTCGACGACCTCGTCGGTGTCAGCGGTCAGCTCGACGACGTGGTCGAGCTGCTCCCCCATCTCCTCGAGCATGCGGTCGAGTTCGGCGACCTGCGCCTCGGTGCGCGGGTATCCGTCGAGGAGGAAGCCGGCCTTCGCATCATCCTGAGCGAGGCGATCCTGGACCATTGAGTTGGTGACCTCGTCGGGCACATACTCGCCGGCGTCCATGTAGCGCTTGGCAGTCTTGCCGAGCTCAGTCTCCTCGGCGACATTGGCGCGGAAGATGTCACCGGTCGAGATCGCCGGGATGCCCAGCTTCTCACTCAGCTTCGCAGCCTGAGTGCCCTTGCCGGCGCCGGGCGGACCGATGAGGATGATGCGTTTGCTCATGTGCTTCCTTTCATGGGATCGTGCCCCCATTCTACGACCGGCGAAGCGGCCGCGGAGTGGGGGCAGGCACCCGGGCGTCCACCGCCTCGGGCGTGGCGGGGCGATACCGGCGCCGAGCGCCGGTGCGGGTCAGCGCAGGAGGCCCTCGTAGTGGCGCTGCTGCATCTGCGAGTCGATCTGCTTGACGGTCTCCAGGCCGACGCCGACGACGATGAGGATCGAGGTGCCGCCGAACGGGAAGTCCTGGTTGGCGCCGATGACCACGAGCGCGATGAGCGGGATCATCGCGATGACCGCGAGGTAGAGCGAGCCGGGGAAGGTGATGCGGGTGAGCACGAAGCTGAGGTAGCGCTCGGTGGGCTTGCCGGCGCGGATGCCGGGGATGAAGCCGCCGTACTTCTTCATATTGTCGGCGACCTCTTCGGGGTTGAAGGTGATCGCGACGTAGAAGTAGGCGAAGAAGATCGTCAGCAGGAAGTAGACCGCCATGTACAGCGGGTGGTCGCCGCTCTGCAGGTACTTGACGATCCACTGCACCCAGGCGGCCTCCGGGTCGCCGAACTGCGAGATGAGGGTCGGCAGGTAGAGGACCGAGGAGGCGAAGATCACCGGGATGACGCCGGCCTGGTTCACCTTGATCGGGATGTAGGTCGAGGTGCCGCCGAACATCCGGCGGCCGACCATGCGCTTGGCGTACTGCACCGGGATGCGGCGCTGGGACTGCTCGACGAACACGACGAGGGTGACGATCGCGAGGCCGACGACGAGGACGATGGCGAAGATGTCGATGCCCTGGGTGCGCAGGATGCCGCCGAAGGAGGCCGGGAAGCCAGCTGCCACGGCGGTGAAGATCATGAGCGACATGCCGTTGCCGACGCCGCGTTCGGTGATCTGCTCACCCATCCACATGATGAGGCCGGTGCCGGCGGTCAGCGTCAGCACGATGAGGCCCACACCCCACCAGCTGTCGTTGGCGATGAGGTTCTGGCAGGCTGCGACATCGCCGAACAGGGCGCCGGAGCGCACCGTCGTCACGAGCGTGGTGGCGTTGAGCAGGCCGAGGCCGATCGTCATGTAGCGGGTGTACTGCGTCAGCTTCGCCTGGCCGGAGGCGCCTTCCTTGTGGAGAGCCTCGAAGCGCGGGATCACGACGCGCAGCAGCTGGGTGATGATGCTCGCGGTGATGTACGGCATGATGCCGAGCGCGAAGATCGACAGCTGCAGCAGCGCGCCGCCGGAGAAGAGGTTGATGAGGCCGAATGCGCCCTGCGTCAGCTGAGGGGAGGCGACGCATTCCTGCACCTGCCCGTAGTCGATGCCGGGGGCTGGGATGAAGACGCCGATGCGGTAGAGCACAACGATGCCGAGAGTGAAGAGGAGTTTGTTCCTCAGATCGGGCGTTTTGAAAGCCCGCCCAATTGCGCCGAGCAAGCGTCCTCCTGGGGATCTTCACCTCGGGCAGGCGGGCAGCACTCCGGCTGCACACGGACCCGAGAAAACGTGTAAGTCAATTTAGTACCTGACCGACCTTATCAGGACTCCCCCGCCTGAGCGGAATCGAGAGACGAGATTTTCGGCCGGTTCTGCGGTGACCGCAGCGGTCACCGGGTGGTGGGCAGAGGGCTCACCGGCGCCCCGCCTCCGGCTGGAATGCCGCGCTGCCGGGCGCCGGCGGGCCCTGCCCGAGGTGTGGGGCAGATGAAGAGGGAGGCCCGCTTCCGCGGACCTCCCTCTGCGTCTCAGAGCTGCGCTCCGTTGCTGCTCAGCGCTGCGCTCCGAGCGGCGGTGCCTCTGACCGGCTGAGGGGTACTCCTCAGCGGGTGGTGGTCGTACCGCCGGCTGCTGCGATCTTCTCGGCTGCGGAGCCGGAGAACTTGTCAGCGGTGATGTTGATGGCCACGGAGATCTCTCCGGTGCCGAGCACCTTGACCGGCTGGTTGGCGCGCACAGCGCCCTTGGCCACGAGGTCGTCGACCGTCACATCTCCGCCCTCCGGGAAGAGGGACGAGAGCTTGTCGAGATTTACGACCTGGTAGTGAACCTTGTTCGGGTTCTTGAAGCCACGCAGCTTCGGCAGGCGCATATGCAGCGGGGTCTGTCCACCCTCGAAGCCGTGCGGAACCTGGTAGCGGGCCTTGGTGCCCTTGGTGCCGCGACCGGCGGTCTTGCCCTTCGATGCCTCACCGCGACCCACACGGGTCTTCGCGGTGTGGGCACCGGGAGCAGGACGCAGATGGTGGAGCTTGAGTGCCTTCTCATCTGCCATTTCAGTCCACCTCTTCACATGTGACCAGGTGGCGCACCACGTTGACCATGCCGCGGACGGCCGGGCTGTCTTCGCGAGTGACAGAATCGTTGATCCGCTTGAGACCGAGGGTCCGCAGCGTCTCACGCTGGTTCTGCTTGCCACCGATTGTCGATTTGATCTGGGTAATCTTCAGCTGTGCCATCAGGCCTTCGCCCCGCTTTCAGCTGCGGCCCGCAGCAGTGCGTGCGGGGCAACTTCGTCGACTGGGAGGCCGCGGCGGGCTGCCACTTCCTCAGGACGCTCGAGGCCCTTGAGGGCTGCGATGGCCGCGTGCACGATGTTGATCGCGTTGGCCGAGCCCAGGGACTTCGAGAGGATGTCGTGGATGCCAGCGCAGTCGAGGACCGCACGCACCGGACCGCCGGCGATCACACCGGTACCCGGTGCGGCCGGACGCAGGAGCACGACGCCGGCGGCGTCTTCGCCCTGCACGGGGTGCGGGATGGTCTTCTGGATGCGCGGGACGCGGAAGAAGTTCTTCTTCGCCTCCTCAACACCCTTGGCAATGGCAGCCGGAACTTCCTTCGCCTTGCCGTAGCCCATGCCGACCATGCCGTCACCATCGCCGACGACGACGAGAGCGGTGAACGAGAAACGACGTCCGCCCTTGACGACCTTCGACACACGGTTGATGGTCACGACGTGCTCGATGAACTGGTTCTTGTCGTCACGGTCTCCGCGACCGCCGCGACGTCCGCCACCCTCACCGCGTCCGCGGCCACGGCCGCGACCGCGCTGGTCGTCCTGCTTGGCGGCGTTGTCGGTGCTGGTGACCTGCTGGTCCTTGTTGTCTTCAGTGCTCACAGGGACAGTCCTCCTTCACGGGCACCTTCGGCGATCGCTGCCACGCGGCCGTGGTAGGCGTTGCCGCCACGGTCGAACACGACAGCCTCGATACCGGCTGCTTTCGCACGCTCGGCGACGAGTTCGCCGACCTTGCGAGCCTTTGCGGTCTTGTCGTCGCTCGATCCGCGCAGATCCGCTTCCATGGTCGAGGCCGAGGCGAGCGTCTTGCCGACGGTGTCGTCGACGACCTGGACGAACATGTGACGCGACGAACGGTTCACGACGAGGCGCGGACGTTCGGCGGTGCCGGAGATGTGCTTGCGCAGGCGAGCGTGGCGACGGGCACGAGCGGCAGCCTTGCCCTTGCCGTAGCTCTTCTTCATTCCGAAGGCCATGATTACTTACCAGCCTTTCCAACCTTGCGGCGAATCTGTTCGCCGGCGTAGCGCACGCCCTTGCCCTTGTAGGGTTCCGGCTTGCGCAGCTTGCGGATGTTCGCTGCGGTCTCTCCGACTAGCTGCTTGTCGATGCCGACAACGGTCACCTTGTTCGAGCCCTCGACCTTGAAGGTGATGCCCTCCGGCGGCTCGACGGTGATCGAGTGGCTGTAGCCCAGAGCGAACTCGAGGTTCTGGCCCTTGGCCTGCACACGGTAACCGGTGCCGACGATCTCGAGCTGCTTGGAGTAGCCCTCGGTGACGCCGATGATCTGGTTGTTCACCAGGGTGCGGGTCAGACCGTGCAGGGCACGAGACTCGCGCTCATCGTCGGGACGCTCGACGGTCAGCGTGCCGTCTTCGAGCTTCACCGTGATGGGCTCCGGGATGGTGACCGTCAGGTTTCCCTTGGGTCCCTTGACGTCGAGCTCAGGGCCGTTGATGTTGATCTCAACACCAGACGGGACGGAGATCGGCTGCTTGCCAATGCGTGACATTGCGTACTCCCCCTTCCCTTACCAGACGTAGGCGAGGACTTCTCCGCCCACGCCCTTCTTAGCGGCTTGCTTGTCAGTGAGCAGACCCGAGGAGGTCGACAGGATCGCGATGCCCAGACCACCGAGGACCTTCGGGAGGTTGGTGGACTTGGCGTAGACCCGCAGACCCGGCTTCGAGATGCGGCGCAGACCAGCGATCGAACGTTCGCGGTTCGGACCGAACTTCAGGTCGAGCATGAGCTTCTTGCCGACCTCGGCGTCTTCGACGCTCCAGTCTGCGATGAAGCCCTCTGCCTTGAGGATCTCGGCGATGCTGGACTTCAGCTTGCTGTACGGCATGCTGACGTCCTCGTGATACGCCGAGTTGGCGTTGCGCAGACGCGTAAGCATATCTGCGACGGGATCAGTCATTGTCATGTGGGCTTCTGCCCTTCCTCGTTGCGGTTTCCTGCCGGGTGGCCGGCCGGACCTGCAACGTAGTGCTTAGTTGGTCTTGAACGGGAAGCCGAGGTGGCGGAGCAGCGCACGGCCTTCGTCGTTGGTCTTGGCGGTCGTGACAACCGTGATGTCCATGCCGCGCACGCGGTCGATGGAGTCCTGGTTGATCTCGTGGAACATCGACTGCTCGGTCAGGCCGAACGTGTAATTGCCGTTGCCGTCGAACTGGCGGTCCGAGAGTCCGCGGAAGTCGCGGATGCGCGGCAGTGCCAGCGAGACGACGCGGTCGAGGAACTCCCACATACGGGCGCCGCGCATGGTGACGTGCGCGCCGATGGGCTGTCCTTCACGCAACTTGAACTGTGCGATCGACTTGCGGGCCTTCGTCACGACCGGCTTCTGGCCGGTGATGAGGGTCAGGTCGCGGACGGCGCCTTCGATGAGCTTCGAATCACGGGCGGCGTCGCCGATGCCCATGTTGACGACGACCTTGGTCAGGGTCGGAACCTGCATCGGGTTGGCGTAGCCGAACTCGTCCTGCAGCTTCGCCACGATCTCGTCGCGGTAGACCTGCTTGAGACGCGGCAGGGGACGGTTCTGCACGGTGGTGTCAGTCATCAGATGTCCTCCCCGGTCCGGCGCGAGACGCGGACCCGCACAGTGCGCTGGCGACCGTCGCGGTCAACGACCTCTTCGCGGTAGCCCACGCGAGTCGGCTTGTTGTCCTTCGGGTCGACGAGCATGACGTTGGAAATGTGGATCGGTGCTTCGTGGATCTCGATGCCGCCGGCGGTTGCGCCCGAGGCGGTCTGTCCGGCGCGCTTGTGCTTGGTCACACGGTTGACGCCTTCGACGAGCACGCGATTGCTCTCCGGGTACACGGCCAGGACCTTGCCCTGCTTGCCGCGGTCACCGCCGCGCTCCTGGCGGCCGCCCGAGATGACCTGGACGAGGTCGCCCTTCTTGATCTTGAGCTTGTTCGCCATACTCACAGCACCTCCGGAGCGAGCGAGATGATCTTCATGAACTTCTTGTCGCGCAGCTCGCGACCGACCGGTCCGAAGATGCGGGTTCCACGGGGCTCGCCGTCGGTCTTGAGGATGACAGCTGCGTTCTCGTCGAACGAAATGTACGAGCCGTCGTTGCGACGGCGTTCCTTGCGGGTGCGGACGATGACGGCCTTGACCACATCGCCCTTCTTGACGTTGCCACCGGGGATAGCGTCCTTGACGGTGGCGACGATCGTGTCGCCGATGCCGGCGTAGCGTCGACCTGATCCGCCGAGAATCCGGATGGCAAGGATCTCCTTGGCACCGGTGTTATCGGCGACTTTGAGTCGCGATTCCTGCTGGATCACTTGTTCTCTCCTGTCGTCGCGTCGGTTCTCACCGCTCTGATGAGCCTGACGGAACGTGTCATTTCTTCATGTCCGCCCCGCTCCGGTGGCCGCCGCGGAAGAGGCGGGACCGGATGGGCTGCGGGGCGTCAGCTGAGCTGGACACCCGCCGAGGCACCGGAGAATCCGGTGCCTCGACGAGCAAACCACACCATCTTACTTGGCGCGCTCGATGATTTCAACGAGACGCCAGCGCTTGGTGGCTGACAGCGGACGGGTCTCGGCAATCCGCACGAGGTCGCCGATGCCGGCGGTGTTGTCCTCGTCGTGTGCCTTGAGCTTGCTCGTCGTACGCATGATCTTGCCGTAGAGACGGTGCATCTTGCGGTCTTCGACCTCGACGACGATGGTCTTGTTCATCTTGTCCGAAACGACGTAGCCGCGTGCAGTCTTGCGGGATCCGCGCTCCGGAACGGCGTCAGCCGGTGTCGGCTGAGTCTTCTGCTCGGCCATTACTTATCCTCTTCCTTGGCAGCTGCCGGGTTGGAGCGGATCTCGAGTTCGCGCTCGCGAAGCACGGTGTAGATCCGTGCGATGTCGCGCCGGACGGCCTTGAGGCGTCCGTGGCTTTCGAGCTGACCAGTGGCGGACTGGAACCGGAGGTTGAACAGTTCGGCCTTGGCCTTCTTCAGCTCTTCGACAAGACGGTCATTGTCGAAGCCGTCGAGGGCGTCCATGTTGAGTTCCTTGGAACCGATCGCCATTGTCATTCACCACCTTCACGCGACACGATGCGGGCCTTGAGCGGAAGCTTGTGGATCGCCAGGCGCAGAGCCTCACGTGCCACCTCTTCCGAAACGCCGGCGATCTCAAACATGATGCGACCCGGCTTGACGTTGGCAACCCACCACTCCGGCGAGCCCTTACCGGAACCCATGCGGGTTTCGGCCGGCTTCTTGGTCAGCGGGCGGTCCGGGTAGATGTTGATCCAGACCTTGCCCCCGCGCTTGATGTAGCGGGTCATGGCGATACGCGCAGCCTCGATCTGGCGGTTGGTGATGTAGGCGGGCTCCAAAGCCTGGATGCCGTAGTCACCGAACGCGACGGTCGTGCCGCCGCTCGCCAGTCCCCGGCGCTTGGGGTGGTGCTGCTTGCGGTACTTCACTCGGCGAGGGATCAGCATAGATCAGCCCTCCGATCCGGCCTGTGCAGCCGGAGCTGCATCGGCAGTGTTGTCGTTCTTCTGCTGCTGGGCGTCACCGCGACGCTCGCCGCCGCGTCCGCGTCCGCCGCGTCCACCACGGCCTCCGCGTCCACCGCGACCTCCGCGCGGGCTCGGTTGCGCAGCTTCCTGTGCAGCGAGCTCCTTGTCGGTCATGTCGCCCTTGTAGATCCAGACCTTCACGCCGATGCGGCCGAAGGTGGTGTGCGCTTCGTACAGGCCGAAGTCGATGTTCGCGCGCAGGGTGTGCAGGGGCACACGGCCTTCGCGGTAGAACTCCGAGCGGCTCATCTCAGCGCCGCCGAGGCGGCCCGAGCACTGCACGCGGATGCCCTTGGCACCAGCGCGCTGAGCCGACTGGATCGCCTTGCGCATCGCACGGCGGAAAGCCACGCGGCTGGCGAGCTGCTCGGCAACACCCTGGGCGACGAGCTGCGCGTCGATCTCGGGGTTCTTGACCTCGAGGATGTTGAGCTGGATCTGCTTGCCGGTCAGCTTCTCGAGCTGGCCGCGGATGCGGTCGGCTTCCGCGCCGCGGCGCCCGATGACGATGCCCGGGCGAGCGGTGTGGATGTCGACGCGCACACGGTCGCGGGTGCGCTCGATGTTGACCTTGGAGATGCCGGCGCGCTCAAGCCCTTCGGAGAGCATCGCACGGATCTTGACGTCCTCACCGACGTAGTCCTTGTAGCGCTGACCCGGCTTGGTGGAGTCGGCGAACCACTTGGACTTGTGGTCGGTGGTGATTCCGAGACGGAATCCATTCGGATTGATCTTCTGACCCATCAGCGGTTTTCCTTCCGTCCGTCAGCGCCGGCAGCGTCATCACCGGATGCGAGCACCACGGTGATGTGGCTGGTGCGCTTGTTGATGCGACCGGCGCGCCCCTGGGCACGCGGGCGGAACCGCTTCATGGTCGGTCCTTCATCAACGAATGCTTCGGAGATGAACAGGTCGTCTTCGTTGAAGGCCTCACCGAGCTTGTCCGCCTTGACACGCGCATTGGCGATGCCGGAGGAGACCAGCTTGTAGATCGGTTCGGAGGCCGACTGCTCTGCAAACTTCAGCACCGCGAGGGCTTCGGTCGCCTGCTGACCACGAATGAGGTCAACGACGCGCCGAGCCTTCTGAGGCGTGACACGCAGGTAGCGTGCTTTCGCCGTGGCTTCCATCGTTTCCTTCTTTCTCTCTGCCGATCGTCAGGCAGCGCCTCAGCGGCGCTTGCCCTTCCGATCGTCCTTGTCGTGGCCGCGGAACGTCCGCGTCGGGGCGAATTCGCCGAGCTTGTGCCCGACCATGGATTCGGTGATGAACACCGGAACGTGCTTGCGTCCGTCGTGCACGGCGATCGTGTGGCCCAGGAAGTCCGGGATGATCATCGAGCGACGGGACCACGTCTTGATGACGTTCTTGGTGCCCTTTTCGTTCTGAGCATCAACCTTCTTGAAGAGGTGCTCGTCAACGAAGGGGCCCTTCTTAAGACTACGAGGCATGTTTCAGGCTCCCTATCAACGCTTCTTGCCGGTACGGCGGCGACGCACGATGAGCTTGTCGCTTTCCTTCTTGGGGCGGCGGGTGCGGCCTTCCGGCTGACCCCACGGACTGACCGGGTGACGGCCGCCGGAGGTCTTGCCCTCGCCACCGCCGTGCGGGTGGTCCACCGGGTTCATGACGACACCGCGGACGGTCGGGCGCTTGCCCTTCCACCGCATGCGGCCGGCCTTGCCCCAGCTGATGTTCGACTGCTCGGCGTTGCCGACCTCGCCGACCGTGGCACGGCAGCGGGCGTCGACGTTGCGGATCTCACCCGACGGCATACGCAGCTGGGCGTAGGGGCCGTACTTGGCGACGAGCTGAACCGATGCGCCGGCGGAGCGGGCGATCTTCGCGCCGCCGCCCGGGCGCAGCTCGACTGCGTGCACCACGGTGCCGACCGGGATGTTGCGCAGCGCGAGGTTGTTGCCGGGCTTGATGTCGGCAGTCGGTCCGGCTTCGATGCGATCGTTCTGCTTGAGCTTGTTCGGGGCGATGATGTAGCGCTTCTCCCCGTCGGCGTAGTGCAGCAGCGCGATGCGAGCCGTGCGGTTCGGATCGTATTCGATGTGCGCAACACGTGCCGGCACGCCGTCCTTGTCATGGCGACGGAAGTCGATGACACGGTACTGGCGCTTGTGGCCACCGCCCTGGTGACGGGTCGTGATGCGTCCCTGACTGTTGCGGCCGCCCTTCTTGGGCAGCGGACGCAGAAGCGACTTCTCCGGCGCAGACCGGGTCACTTCTACAAAGTCGGCGACCGAGGAGCCGCGGCGGCCCGGGGTCGTCGGCTTGTGCTTACGGATTCCCATGAGTCTCTATTCCTTCTTCAGGTCTGACCGCTCTCAGAGCGATCCGCCGAAAATGTCGATCGAACCTTCCTTGAGGGCGACGATGGCACGCTTGGTGTCATTGCGCTTACCCCAGCCGGTGCGGGTGCGGCGACGCTTGCCCTCGCGGTTGAGGGTGTTCACCGATGCCACCTTGACACCGAAGATCGATTCGATTGCGTACTTGATCTCAGTCTTGTTCGAACGCGGGTCCACCAGGAAGGTGTACTTGCCTTCGTCCATCAGCGCATAGGTCTTCTCAGACACGACAGGCGCGATGATGATGTCGCGTGGGTCCTTGAACGTGACGCTCATTTGGCTTCCTCCTCACCGGACTCAGCCGTGGTCTTCGCGGCGACGGACATGTCGAGGAAGCGCTGCAGAGCGGCTTCGGTGAAGACGATGTCGTCGGCCATGAGGACGTCGTAGGTGTTGAGCTGTTCAGCGGTGAGCACATGCACCTTGGGCAGGTTGCGCACGCTGAGCTCGGTGAGGTCGTCACCACGCTCGATCACCACGAGCTTGTTCGGCCGTGTCGAGATGTTCTCCAGGGCTGCGCGCGCCTGCTTCGTCGAGGGCTTGTCGCCGTCGATGAGAGCGCTGACCACGAAGATCTGGTCGAGGCGGGCGCGGTCGGACAGGGCGCCGCGCAGGGCAGCGGCCTTCATCTTCTTGGGGGTGCGCTGCGAGTAGTCACGCGGCACCGGGCCGTGAACGATGCCGCCGCCGGCGTACTGCGGTGCGCGGATCGAACCCTGGCGGGCGTTGCCGGTGCCCTTCTGGCGGTACGGCTTGCGGCCGCCGCCGCGCACTTCAGCGCGGGTCTTTGTCTTGTGCGTGCCCTGACGTGCAGCAGCCATCTGAGCCACCACAACCTGGTGGATGAGCGGCACATTGGTCTGGACACCGAAAACTGCCGAGGGCAGCTCCGCGGATCCGGACTTCTTGCCGGCGGCGTCGAGGACGTCGATGGTCTTGGTTTCAGTCATCTCTCTCAGGCCTCCTTCGCTGCGGAGCGAACGAGCACGACGGCTCCCTTGGGACCGGGGACGGCGCCCTTGATGAGGAGCAGGTTGTTGTCGGTGTCGACAGCGTGGATCGTCAGGTTCTGGGTGGTGCGGCGCACGTTGCCCATGCGACCGGCCATCCGCATGCCCTTGAAGACACGACCGGGAGTCGCGGCTCCGCCGATCGAGCCGGCCTTGCGGTGGTTGCGGTGCTGGCCGTGCGAGGCGCCGACGCCACCAAAGTTGTGGCGCTTCATGACACCGGCGGTGCCCTTGCCCTTGCTGGTGGCGGTCACGTCGACCTTGGCGCCGGCGTCGAACACGTCGATGCCCAGCTCCTGGCCGAGCTCGTAGTCGGCAGCGTCAGCGGTGCGCAGCTCCACGAGGTGGCGACGCGGTGCGACGCCGGCCTTCTCGAAGTGGCCCTTGGTCGGCTTGTCGACCTTGCGCGGATCGATCTCGCCGAAGCCGATCTGCACGGCGGAGTAGCCGTCGACGTCGTCGGTGCGGATCTGGGTGACGACATTGGCGTCAGCCTTGAGCACGGTGACCGGAACCAGATTGGCGTTCTCGTCCCACACCTGGGTCATGCCGAGCTTGGTGCCCATGAGGCCCTTGACGGCACGTGTGGTGGGGAGCGGCTGTGAACGGGTGTTTGCCATTACTCCCCCTTAGAGCTTGATCTCGATGTTGACGTCGTCGGCAAGGTCGAGGCGCATGAGCGAATCGACGGCCTTGGGCGTCGGGTCAACGATGTCGATGAGGCGCTTGTGTGTGCGCATCTCGAAGTGCTCGCGGCTGTCCTTGTACTTGTGCGGCGAACGGATGACGCAGTACACGTTCTTCTCCGTCGGCAGCGGCACCGGGCCCACAACCGTAGCTCCCGCGCGCGTCACAGTGTCCACGATCTTGCGTGCTGCACTGTCGATGACGGCGTGGTCGTACGACTTGAGCCGAATGCGGATCTTCTGTCCCGCCATGGCTTCGTCTCTTTCTGTTGGTCCTCCGGCCATCAACCATGGTCCTTGCGGATCGCATGATCTGCGCCGGCTTGCTGTGACCGACCCCCGAGGTCGGGCGTGTCGCGCTGGCCTTCCGGCCGAACGTACACGCATCATCAAATGGCTGCCCGGTATGAGCGAACCCGGATCATCCAGATTCTTCCGGTCGATTCTGGGCTGTTCGCGGCTCCAGGGCCGCAGTGCAGGGGTCGCCTGCCCAAAACGCAACTTGTCTATACTGTCACAGCCGCCGAGCCGGAGGCAAATCGGGCACCCTACCACACCGGCCGCACCGGCGTGAGCTTGCACACGAGGCGCGCCGCGCCTCGGCACCGGTCCCCCACCTCGGCACCGGTCCCCCACCTCGGCACCGGTCCCCCACCTCGGCACCGGTCCCCCGCCTCGGGAGCGGGAGCGCACAGCACAGCGCACCCGGCCCTGCGGGAACCGGGTGCGCTGGTGAGGAGAGATCAGCCGCTGACGATCGAGCCGTCTTCGGACTGCGCGCGCTCGAGTGCGCGCTTGCGCTGCTCTTCGACGCGCTCGCTGATCTGGCGGGCGCGCTCCTCATCGCGGGTGAGGTTCTGGCCGCTCTCCGGGTCGAAGATCATGATGTCGGCGGGGTCGAACCACAGCTCGATGTCATCGCCTTCGCGCACCTGGGAGGTCGGTTCGAGTGCGGCGACCACCTGCGGGCGCATGCCCTCGCCGTCGAGGTCACGGTCGAGCTCATCGAGCTTCTCCTGCACCTCGGGCTTGGGGTCGAAGGGCAGATAGGCGTAGATCTCGTTGCCGAGCCATTCGGTGACATCGACTTTGGCGGTGATGACGGTGCCGCGCTCGCGCTCCTCGGGATCCATGAGCGAGGCGTCGCGGAACGCCTCGGGCCGGATGCCGGCGATGAGGAGGTTCGGGGCGTCCTTGAGCTTCTGCGTGCGCTTCTCCGGCAGGTCGATGGGCCCGAACGGCGAGGTGAGCGTGCCGTCGACGTATTCGATGGGCAGGAAGTTCATCGACGGGGAGCCGATGAAGCCGGCGACGAACAGGTTGAGCGGCTCGCGGTAGAGCTCCTGCGGGCTGGCGTACTGCTGCAGGGCGCCGCGCTTGAGCACTGCGACCTTGTCGCCGAGCGTCATCGCCTCGGTCTGGTCGTGGGTGACGTAGACGGTGGTGACGCCGAGCTGGCGCTGCATGCGGGCGATTTCGGTGCGCATCTGCCCGCGCAGCTTGGCATCGAGGTTCGACAGCGGCTCATCGAACAGGAAGGCCTTGGCATCGCGCACGATCGCCCGGCCCATCGCCACGCGCTGGCGCTGACCGCCGGACAGGTTCGCTGGCTTGCGCTGCAGGTGCTCGCCGAGTTCGAGCATCTGCGCGGCGTTGTCGACGCGGCTTCTGATCTCGTCTTCTCCGTAGTGGTCCTTGTTGAGCCGCAGCGGGAAGGCGATGTTCTCGTACACGGTCAGGTGCGGGTAGAGGGCGTAGTTCTGGAACACCATCGACAGGTCGCGGTCGCGCGGCGGAATGTCGTTGACGCGCAGGCCGTCGATGAGCAGATCGCCTTCGGTGATGTCCTCCAGACCGACGATCATCCGCAGCAGCGTCGACTTGCCCGAGCCCGAAGGCCCGACGAGGATGACGAACTCGCCGTTGTCGATGCTGAGCGACACGTCGTTGACGGCCGGGAAGCCGTCGCCGTAGCGCTTGACGATGTTTTTGAGTTCGATTTCAGCCATCTTGATCTCCTGAATGGGGTGCCGAAGCTGTGCGTACCGGGGCTGTGCGTGCGGTGCGGGGGCGGCCCGCTGCCGAGGCGGTTGGCGTCATCCCTTCACCGCTCCCGAAGTCAGGCCGGAGACGATCTGGCGCTGGAACACGAGCACGATGACGATGACCGGGATGGTGACGACGATCGCAGCAGCGGCGATCGCGCCGGCCGGCTCCTCGAACTGGCTGGCGCCGGTGAAGAACGACAGCGCTGCCGGCACCGGGCGGGCGGCCGAGGTCGAGGTCAGCGAGATGCCGTAGAGGAAGTCGTTCCAGGCGATGAAGAACGCGATGATCGCGGTGGTGAAGACGCCCGGCGCGGCCAGCGGCACGATGACCTTGCGGAAGGCCTGGAAGGACTTCGCGCCGTCGACCTGCGCGGCCTGCTCGAGCTCCCACGGGATCTGCTGGAAGAACGAGGTGAGCGTCCAGATCGAGATCGGCAGGGTGAGCGACAGATACGGGATGATGAGGCCCAGCCAGGTGTCGTACAGGCCGATCGCCGACCACAGGTTGAACAGCGGGGTGACGAGCGAGATAACCGGGAACACCGTGACGGCCAGCGACATGTAAAGCACGAACCGCTTGCCGGGAAACTCCAGCCGGGCGATCGCGTAGGCGGCCAGCGTCGAGAGCACGACGGCGATGAGCGTGGCGATGAGGCACACGCCGATCGAGTTGCGCAGCGCCGGCAGGAACAGATCCCGCGCCGAACCGTTGATGATGAGGTCGTAGTTCTCCCAGCTGATCTCGGTGGGCCAGAACTGGCGGTTGGCGATGTCGGCTGGGCTCTTGAGCGACAGCGACAGCGTCCACACGACGGGGAACAGAGCCCACAGTCCGATGAGGATGAAGGCGGCGATCCACCCGAAGGCGGCCAGCGGCGACTTCTTGCCGGTATTCATGTCCTACTCCCTCTCTGCCCCGAGGTTGACGTTGAAGCCCTTGATGAACAGCAGGCAGATGAGGCCCACCGCGATGAACAGCAGCACGGAGACTGCTGAGCCGAGGCCGGTCTGCAGCTGCGAGATCGTCTGGTCATAGGCCAGCGATGACACGGTGGCGGTGCCGTTGGCGCCCTCGGTCATGACGAACACCGAGTCGAAGATCCGGAAGGCCTCCAGGGTGCGGAACATGAGCGCCACCATGATCGAGGCCTTCATATTCGGCAGGGTCACGCGCATGAGGCGCTGCCAGCGGCTGGCGCCGTCGACGGTCGCCGCTTCGAGCATGTCGCCGGGGATCTGCGCGAGGCCCGCGAGCATGAGCAGCGAGATGAACGGCGTGGTCTTCCAGATTTCGGCCAGGGCGATGACGGCGAAGGAGGACCAGAAGTTGCCGAACCAGTCGAAGCTCTCCAGCCCGAACCAGGTGCCGACGAAGCCGGTGCCGAGGTCGAAGGCGTACTTCCAGGAGAACGCGGCGACGACGGTGATGATGCCGTACGGGATGAGGATGATCGTGCGGATCGGCCCGCGCACCGCCTTCATCGCATTGAGCATGACGACGGCGAAGGCGAAGCCGAGCACGAGCTCGACGGCCACCGTGACGATCGTGATGAGCAGGGTGAAGCCGAGGGTCTGCCACCACAGCGGGTCGGTGAGCACCGTGATGTAGTTCGCGCCCCAGTTGAAGAACGCATTGTCCGGGTCGGTCAGCCGCTTGTTGAAGAACGACTGGTAGACCGCCTGCAGGATCGGGTAGCCGGTGACGAGCAGCAGCACGGCGCCGGCCGGCCACGCGAGCATGAACCCGAGGCGGGCCTCATCGCGAGCGCGCTGCGACTTGTGCGGCTTGGCCTTCTTCCCCGCTCCCGAGGTGCCGGTCGCCTGGGAGGCGTCCCGCGCCTCGGCGGCGGATACAGTGAGCAGATGGGTGTCGTCGTTGGTCACAGCAGCGCCTCTCCACGAAGGATCTCAAGGACGAGATCGGCTGAGGTCTTCGGTGTGCTCGCCGGGTCGACGCCGGCCGGCGGGTGCCAGGTGCGCTGGATGCCGCCGGTGATGCCGTTGTAGTACGGCGAGATGGGCCGGGACTTCGCGACTTCGAGCGAGTCGAGGATCGCATCGGAGTAGGGTGCCTCCTCCTGCACGGCCGGGTCGTCGAAGGCCGCGCGGGTGGCCGGCGGCAGGCCGTCAGTGATGTAGTACTCGGACTGCTTGGAGGTCTCGCGGATGCAGCTGATCGCTTCGAAGGCCTCGTCCGGGTGGTCGGAGAAGGCGCCGACGGCCAGCTTGCCGCCGCCCAGCGGCGCAGCCCCCGGGGTGCCCTCCTCGACCGAGGGGAACGGCGCCCAGCCGACGTCGTCGAAGACCTCCTGGTCGAGGCTGCCGTCTTCGACGGCGGCATGCATCGCCGGGTAGACGAACGGCCAGTTGACCATGAAGCCGCCCTTGTCGCTCTGGAAGCGCAGCATCGCGCCGTTTTCGTCGAGGTTGGAGAAGTTCGGTCCGCCCAGGCCCTGTTTGCCGATCTCGGAGACGATCTCGGCGGCCTTCTCCCCGGCCGGGCTGTCGAGCGCGAGCTCGGTGTCCTCGGGGTCGGCTTCCGGGTTCTTGAGGATCGATTCGCCCTGGGATTCGTAGAGTGCGTTGATCCACACGGTCAGCGACTCCGCGCGGATGCCCTGGGCGCCGATCTCCTTGTCCTGGGAGGCGGCGGCTTCGATGATCTGGTCCCAGGTGACCGGCTGCTCCATGTCGAGGCCGGCCGCCTCGGCGACGGACTTGCGGTACCACAGGATCTGGGTGTTGGCCTGCACCGGGGCGACGACGAGCTCGTCCTCCCACAGCGAGGACTCGACGGCGGCGTCGACGACATCGTCGGTGAATTCGTCGACGTACTCATCGGGCACCGGGGTGAGGAATCCGGCGTTGGCGAACTCCGGGACGTAGACGGTGTCGATGCTCATGAGGTCGATCGAGCTGTCCTGCGAGGCGAGACGGCGGATGAGCTGCTCGCGCTGTCCGGCGGCATCGCTCGGCAGCATCGAGGTCTGGATCGTGTAGGCGCCGCCGGAGGCCTCTGTGCACTCCTCGGCCATCTTCGCCTTGCCGCCGTTGTCGGGATCGATGTACCACGTCAGCGTCTTGGCGTCCTCCTGAGCGCCGCAGCCGCTGAGCGCCATGAGCGCTGCTGTCGCCATTGCAGCCCCGGCCAGGATCCGGGGCCTGCGGCGGCGGGATGGATCCGTCATCGGTGTTCCTCCGGCCTTCCGTCTCGCGGTTCTGTCGAACCTCGTCGTCGCCCTGCGAACCCTGTGCGGTGCTTCCGGGGATTCTGCAAGACACATCACATTGTTTTTCACCTTAGCGAAGAAATCGCGAGCGCGAGAGGACCACGCGGGGAAACGCGAAGTCAGACGCTATGTGAGACCAGCCGGCTTGCGCAGACCGGGGCCGCGCCCGAGGCGGTGGGCGCCTGTGAATGCACCGAGCCCCGGAAGCCGTGTGGCTTCCGGGGCTCGGTGTGCGTGATCGCGCCGATCACATCAGCTGATGAATGATCAGGCGATGATCTCGGTGACACGGCCGGCGCCGACGGTGCGGCCGCCCTCGCGGATGGCGAAGCGCAGGCCCTCTTCCATAGCGATCGGCTGGATGAGCTCAACGGTCATCTCAACGTTGTCGCCCGGCATGACCATCTCGGTGCCTTCCGGCAGCTCAATGACGCCGGTGACGTCGGTGGTGCGGAAGTAGAACTGCGGGCGGTAGTTGGAGTAGAACGGGTTGTGACGTCCGCCCTCTTCCTTCTGCAGGATGTAGACCTGACCCTTGAACTTCGTGTGCGGGGTGATCGAGCCGGGCTTGCAGATGACCTGGCCGCGCTCGACGTCCTCGCGCTTGGTGCCGCGGAGGAGGAGGCCGACGTTCTCACCGGCGCGAGCATCCGGCAGGGTCTTGCGGAACATCTCGATGGCGGTGACGGTGGTCTTCTGCGACTGCGGCCTGATGCCGACGATCTCGATCTCTTCGTTCGGCAGCAGCACGCCGCGCTCCACACGACCGGTCACAACGGTGCCGCGGCCGGTGATGGTGAAGACGTCCTCGACAGGCATGAGGAACGGCTTGTCGATGTCGCGCTCCGGTTCCGGAACGTTCTCGTCGACGGCGTCCATGAGGGCCTCGACGGTCTTGACCCACTCCGGGTCGCCTTCGAGGGCGCGGAGAGCCGAGACGCGGACGATCGGGGCGTCCTCGTCGAAGTCCTGCGAAGCGAGCAGCTCGCGGATCTCCATCTCGACGAGCTCGAGCATCTCGTCAGCGTCGTCGCCGTACTCAGCGAGGGCGGCGTCGGTCTTGTTGAGAGCGACGAGCAGGTACGGAACCGAGACCTGGCGGGCGAGCAGGACGTGCTCACGGGTCTGGGCCATGATGCCGTCGGTCGCAGCGATGACGAGGATCGCGCCGTCCATCTGAGCCGCACCGGTGATCATGTTCTTGATGTAGTCAGCGTGGCCCGGAGCGTCGACGTGTGCGTAGTGACGCTTCTCGGTCTCGTACTCAACGTGCGAGACATTGATGGTGATGCCGCGCTGCTTCTCTTCCGGCGCGTTGTCGACCTGGTCGAAGGCCTGAGCCTCGTTCAGGTCGGGGTACTTGTTTGCCAGAACGTTGGTGATAGCCGCGGTCAGAGTCGTCTTACCGTGGTCAACGTGACCAATGGTACCGATGTTGACGTGCGGCTTAGTCCTGTCGAAACTAGCCTTTGCCACTGGGTTCCTCCTCGTGGTTGGTTCGGGACATGCGGTTCATGCCCCGCGCCTTTCTGATGTGTTGACAGCTGCCGGCTGGCGCCAGCAGCAACGGGCGAGATTACTCTTCGCCGCGGGTCTTCTGGATGATCTCGTCGGCAACAGCCTTCGGGACCTCCGCGTAGCTATGGAACTGCATCGAGTACATAGCGCGGCCCTGGGTCTTCGACCGCAGGTCGCCGATGTAGCCGAACATCTCCGACAGCGGAACATGCGCACGGACAACCTTAACGCCTGTGGCATCTTCCATCGACTGGATCTGTCCGCGCCGCGCGTTCAGGTCGCCGATGACGTCACCCATGTACTCCTCAGGGGTGCGCACCTCGACTTCCATGAGCGGTTCGAGCAGAGCCGGGCTCGCCTTCTGGACGGCCTCCTTGAGGACCATCGAGCCGGCGATCTTGAACGCCATCTCCGAAGAGTCGACATCGTGGTACTGGCCGTCCACAAGGGTGGCCTTGATGCCGACCAGCGGGTAGCCGGCCAGCACGCCCATCTGCATGGCATCCTGGATGCCCTGGTCGACGCTCGGGATGTACTCGCGCGGCACGCGGCCGCCGGTGATGGCGTTCTCGAATTCGTAGATCTGGTCGCCGGTGACTTCCAGCGGCTCGATGGTGACCTGCACCTTGGCGAACTGGCCGGAGCCGCCAGTCTGCTTCTTGTGCGTGTAGTCGGCCTTCTCCACCTTGCGGCGGATGGTCTCGCGGTAGGCCACCTGCGGCTTGCCGATGTTGGCCTCGACCTTGAATTCGCGCTTCATGCGGTCGACGAACACGTCGAGGTGCAGCTCGCCCATGCCGCCGATCTCCGTCTGGCCCGTCTCCTCGTTGAGGTTGACGGTGAAGGTCGGGTCCTCCTTGACGAGCTTCTGGATCGCGGTCGAGAGCTTCTCCTGGTCGCCCTTGGTCTTCGGCTCGATGGAGACGAAGATGACCGGTTCCGGGAAGGACATCGACTCGAGCACGACCGGCTTCGCCGGGTCGCACAGGGTGTCACCGGTGGTGGTGTCCTTGAGGCCGATGACCGCGTAGATGTGTCCGGCGAATGCCTCCTCGACAGGATTCTCCTTGTTCGAGTGCATCTGGAACATCTTGCCGACGCGCTCCTTCTTGCCGCTGGTCGTGTTGAGCAGCTGCTCACCCGACTTGACGGTTCCGGAGTACACGCGGATGTAGGTCAGCGTACCGAAGAACGGGTGGCTGGCGACCTTGAAGGCCAGCGCAGCGAACGGTCCGTCCTTGCGCGGTTCGCGGGTGACGATCTCGTCCTCGTTGCCGGGGACGTAGCCTTCGACAGCCGGAACGTCGAGCGGGCTCGGCAGGTAGTCGACGACGGCGTTGAGCACGAGCTGGATGCCCTTGTTCTTGAACGCCGAACCGCACATGACCGGGAAGGCCTGCGAGCTGATGGTCAGCTCACGGATGCCGGACTTGAGCTCCGCGATGGTGAGTTCGCCCTCTTCGAGGTACTTCTCCATGAGCTCTTCATTGGCCTCGGCGACATCCTCGACGAGGGTGGCGCGCATCTCTTCGGCGCGGGCCTTGAGCTCCTCGGGGATCTCGATCTCGGTCATGTCCTGGCCCATCTTGCTCTCGTCGGGCCATTCCCAGGCCTTCATCTCAACGAGGTCGATGACAGCCTTGAAGTCGGACTCGGCACCGATCGGCATCTGGATGACGAGCGGCTTGGCGCCGAGACGCTCCTTGATGGTCTTGACGGTGAAGTCGAAGTCCGCACCGAGCTTGTCCATCTTGTTGACGAAGCACACACGCGGCACGTCGTACTTGTCAGCCTGACGCCACACGGTCTCGGACTGCGGCTCCACGCCCTCCTTGCCGTCGAACACGGCAACGGCGCCATCGAGCACGCGCAGCGAGCGCTCCACCTCGACGGTGAAGTCAACGTGACCGGGGGTGTCGATGATGTTGATCTGGTTGTCTTCCCAGTAGCAGGTGGTGGCAGCCGAGGTGATCGTGATGCCGCGCTCCTGCTCCTGCTCCATCCAGTCCATCGTCGAGGCACCGTCGTGGGTCTCGCCGAGCTTGTAGTTCACACCGGTGTAGAACAGGATGCGTTCGGTGGTTGTGGTCTTACCGGCATCGATGTGAGCCATGATGCCGATGTTGCGGACCTTCTTCAGGTCAGTCAGCACGTCGAGTGCCACGGTGTCTCTCTTCCGTCTCGTTGAGTTGGACAGCAGGCCGGACCGGCTGACGCCGGCCCGACCCTGTGTCGCTTACCAGCGGTAGTGGGCGAAGGCCTTGTTGGACTCGGCCATCTTGTGCATGTCCTCGCGGCGCTTCACAGCGGCGCCCAGACCATTGCTCGCATCCAGGATCTCGTTCTGGAGGCGCTCGGTCATGGTCTTCTCACGGCGCTGCCGGGCGAAGCCGACGAGCCACCGCAGAGCGAGGGTGGTCGCGCGCGTCGAACGCACCTCGACGGGCACCTGGTAGGTCGCACCGCCGACACGGCGCGAGCGGACCTCGAGCGCCGGGCGGATGTTGTCCAGGGCCTTCTTGAGCAGCGAAACCGCGTCGGTGTTGGCCTTCTCAGCGGCGGCTTCGAGGGAGCTGTAGACGATCCGCTCGGCAGTCGAACGCTTGCCGTCGAGCAGCACCTTGTTGATGAGCTGGGTGACCAGCGGCGAGTGGTAGACCGGGTCGATGCCGACCGGGCGCTTGGGTGCAGGTCCCTTACGTGGCATTACTTCTTCTCCCTCTTGGCTCCGTAGCGGCTGCGTGCCTGCTGGCGGCCCTTGACAGCCTGGGTGTCGAGCGAACCGCGGACGATCTTGTAGCGCACGCCGGGGAGGTCCTTCACACGGCCTCCGCGCACCAGCACGATCGAGTGCTCCTGCAGGTTGTGACCCTCACCCGGAATGTAGGCGGTCACCTCGATCTGGCTGGAGAGCTTGACACGAGCGACCTTGCGCAGTGCCGAGTTCGGCTTCTTGGGAGTGGTGGTGTACACACGGGTGCACACGCCGCGCCGCTGCGGGCTGCCCTTGAGGGCAGGCGTCGCGTTCTTCGCGGCCTTGTCGTGCCGGCCCTTGCGGACCAGCTGCTGGATTGTAGGCACTGAATATTCTCCATTGCTTCTCGATATACCTAAGTCCGATGGCGGTCACAGCTGTCGCTGCGCCGTCCGCACCCTCGGACATGTCCTGCTGGGAGCGGGTGAAGCTGCCTGCCCGTCCCCAGTCTCCGCATGGTCCCACCGCATCCGGCTCAGGCGGATGTGCCATGATGGCCGGGCACCCTACGCGGGCAGCCGAAGCAGCCAGTCAGGGAACCGATGGGGCCTTGCGGCCTGCATGTCACCGTACGCGGCTGCTCCTCGTCATCCGGTGCGGAGCGGATGACACAGCCTCGTGCGCGCATGCGGACACGATCTGATCACAATCAGTCACAGTACAGACTAAACCGTGCCGGCGCCGCCGGTCAAAACGACCTCAACGCCAGGTTCCGCGCGGGGATTCCACTTCCGGAGAGGCGGTGGGCTGCGCCACAGACACCTCAGCCACCGGCGTTACGCGCAGGTCACGCTCCGTTCGCCGGGCTTGGCTATGCTGGGCACATGTCCGACCTCGTACCCCGCGCCGGCGACAGCGACCGGCCCCGCAAGCTGCGCGCCAGTGATCAGGACCGCGACGCCGTCCTCGACGTCCTCTCCTCCGCCCACGCCTCCGGCCGGCTCGACCCCACAGAGCTCGATGAGCGGCAGGAGGCGACGATGGCAACGAAGTTCCTCGCTGAGCTCCCCGAGCTCATCGACGATCTTCCCGAAGGCGATGAGCTCGTCGCCCGGCTGCGCGCCGAGGCCGGAATCGATCCCGGGCCCTCTGCCTCGGGCACGGCGGTGGCGCACCGCCGCAAGCACATCCCGCCGGCCAAGCCCGGCACCGGCAAACCCGTCTACGACGTCGCGGTGCTCGGTGGCTCAGCGAAGACGATCGTCGCCGGCACCTCGAAGGTCGAGACGTATGCCCTCATGGGCGGCAGCGAGATCTACTTGCACGAGGTGATGGGCCCCGGTGTCGAACTCAAGCTCACAAACGTCGCGGTCATGGCCGGGCATGACATCTACGTGCCGGGTGGCGTCAGGATCATCGACAACACGGTCAACTTCCTCGCCGGCAACGACATCGCCCGCAACGCCCAGGGCGACGGCTCCAACGGCACCCTCATCCTCGACGGCTTCAACCTCATGGCCGGCCACGACGTCAAGCTCGACCCGAACTGGACTCCCGAAAACCGCTGAGCACACCCGGGAACTGATCTCTCCCCGAACCTGACACCGACCCGAGAGGACCCGCAGTGAATATCGGCATCCTGACCTCCGGCGGCGACTGCCCCGGCCTCAACGCAGTCATCCGCGGCGCGGTGCGCAAAGGCGTCCGCGAGTACGGCTACAGCTTCAGTGCGATCCGCGACGGCTGGCGCGGACTGCTCGAAGACGAGATCGAACCGCTGACGACGAGCGATGTGCGCGGCATCAGCGGCCGCGGCGGCACGATCCTCGGCACCTCCCGCACCCACCCCTACTCCGGCGGCGGGCCGGAGCGCATGAGCGAGGTGATGAAGGCCCGCGGCATCGATGCGGTCATCGCGATCGGCGGCGAGGGCACCCTGGCCGGGGCCTCGCGGCTGGCCGACGATGAGGGGCTGCCGGTCGTCGGCGTGCCCAAGACCATCGACAACGACCTCGACAACACCGACTACACCTTCGGCTTCGACACCGCCCAGGCGATCGCCACCGAGGCGATCGACCGGCTGCGCACGACGGCCGAGAGCCACCACCGCTGCATGGTGCTCGAGGTGATGGGCCGCAATGCCGGCTGGATCGCCCTGCAGGCCGGGATGGCCGGCGGCGCGCATGCGGTGCTGATCCCCGAGTTCCCGGTTGGCTATGAGCAGATCTGCGACTGGGTGCGCTCGGCCTGGGACCGCGGGCGCGCTCCGCTCATCGTCGTCGCCGAGGGCTTCGTGCCCGAGGATCTCGATGCGCAGGTCTCCGAGGCCGGCCTCGACAAGCACGGCCGGGTGCGGCTGGGCGGCATCGGCAACCACCTCGCTCCGATCATCGAGGAGCGCACCGGCCTGGAGACCCGCGCGGTGACGCTCGGCCATCTGCAGCGCGGCGGTTCGCCGACTGCATACGACCGGGTGCTCGCCACCCGGCTGGGCATGTCCGCCGTTGAGCTGTGCCATGACGGGGCGTGGGGTCAGATGTCGAGTCTGACCGGCGCCGATATCATCCGCGTGCCGATGTCGGAGGCCGTCGACAAGCTCAAGTACGTCCCGCAGCACCGCTGGGACGAGATCCAGGTGCTGCTGGGCTGATCTCCTCCGCCAGGGGGGTGCCGGACAGCTGTGCGGCGAGCCAGCCGCACAGCTGTCCGGCATCCGCACCCTGTCGCAGCCGGTGCAGCAGCTCCGCCGCTTCGATCCGGACGCACGCATAGTCTGCTGCCGCCAGCTCGGCTGCTGCTGGCAGCGTCGTGACCGGCAGAGGTCCGGCCGGCAGGGGTGTGGCCGGGAGCGTCGTAACCGGCAGTTCGGACCGCACCTCACTGCCGGGCAGCGGCTCCTCCCCTCCCCTGTCGACGTCGATGATGACGCGCAGGCGCGGGAACAGGAAGGACACCGCAGACTCCCCATCCGGCCCCGACCCACCGGGCACGACTGCGCCCGGCAGGGCGACATTCTGCCGGAAGCCGCCCAGCCCCAGCGCGCGCAGCAGCACCAGCAGCACGGACTCCGCTGCACTGCCGGACTCCCCGGTGGCGGTCGCGAGCACCATCCGCACCCGGGAGAAGCGGTTGCGGCGCTGCTGCGTCTCCGCGGCTGCATGCAGTTCGTTCTGCACGCGCTGCCGGTCATGGGCGCTGCGCAGCAGATGATCGGCTGCCAGCACGCCAGCGATAATCCCGAGGTCCCGGCTCAGATCGACGACGGTGCGCGCCGGAGTCGTGACTGTGAGCGCACCGAATGACAGGCGATCCGGCGGCAGCACGGGATTGCGCCACCGGTGCAGCTGCTCCGTGTCGCCGCCCTTGCGCGGGTGGGAGACATGCAGTTGCGCTGCGCTGCCGGGGGCGCCGGCGTCGGTGTCGATGACGGGCATGCCGTGCAGCCGGGCGGCGGTGACATGGGAGATGACGTCCGAGGGTGCGAGACCCGGCAGCGGGTCGGGCAGCACTGCGGTGCCGCTGCGGGTGACGGCGCTGAGCTGCCCGGCTGGTGGTGAGAGTGCAGTCGTATCCATGTGGATACCCTCGCTGCGGGGCTGCCGACATACCACCGCTCACCGGCTGACTGTGGATAACCCCAGCCTTGTCCACATCTGTGTTCACAGCTGTGCAGCAGGTTACCGGATCACGGCTACGGTGGCGTCGCACAGCCCTCTCTGCCTGCTCGTACATGGGCAGAGCGAAGGTTACCGAGCGGAAACCCGGCGCTGCGGCAGCTGGGCGGGAACACCTCGGGAACGGCTGGTTCAGGCCCGTGATGACGGGGCGCAGGGCCATTGTCCACAGCTGAATGCACAGCCGCGGGCGCCTGTGGGAAACCCGGGCGCAGACGACAGGGCGGGGACAGCATGTGCGGTCCCCGCCCTGCGGCTGTCAGACCGGCGCTTCACCGCCGGTCAGGTGCTCAGCTGAACGCGCCGAAGTCGTAGTCCTCCAGCGGAATGGCTGCTCCCTCTCCTGCCAGCGACGGGTAGAAGTCGTTGTAGGAGTTGGTGAACATATCCTGGCGGGCCTCTTCGGTCGGCTCGACGATCATGTCGCGGTACTTGTGCATACCGGTGCCGGCCGGGATGAGCTTACCGAGGATGACGTTCTCCTTCAGGCCGAGCAGCGGGTCGGTCTTGCCTTCCATCGCTGCTTCGGTGAGGACGCGGGTGGTCTCCTGGAAGGAGGCCGCCGACAGCCACGACTCGGTCGCCAGCGAGGCCTTCGTGATGCCCATGAGCTCGTCACGAGCCGAGGCCGGCGTGCCGCCTTCGGCGACGACACGACGGTTCTCCTCCTGGTAGCGGCCGCGGTCGACGAGCTCGCCGGGCAGCAGGTTCGTGTCCCCGGACTCGATGACGGTGACGCGCCGCAGCATCTGGCGGACGATGACCTCGATGTGCTTGTCGTGGATGCCCACGCCCTGCGAGCGGTAGACCTTCTGCACCTCGTCGACGAGGAAACGCTCAGCTTCCCGGCGACCGCGGATGCGCAGCACCTGCTTCGGGTCGATGGCGCCCTCGACGAGCTTCGCACCGGCTTCGACGCGCTGTCCGTCTTCGACGAGCAGCTGTGCACGGCGGCCGACCGGGTGCTCGATCTCATCCGAGCCGTCATCCGGGGTGATGACGACATAGCGCGTCTTGCGGCTGTCGTCGATCCTCACCTTGCCGGTCGCCTCGGCGATCGGGGCGAATCCCTTCGGCGTGCGGGCCTCGAAGAGCTCGGTGACACGCGGCAGACCCTGCGTGATGTCGCCTCCGCCGCCGGCGGCCACGCCGCCGGTGTGGAAGGTGCGCATCGTCAGCTGCGTGCCGGGCTCGCCGATCGACTGGGCTGCGACGGTGCCGATCGCCTCGCCGATGTCGACGAGCTTGCCGGTGGCCATCGAGCGGCCGTAGTGCATCGCCGAGATCTGCACGTCCGAATCGGCGGTGAGCACCGAGTGGACCTTGATCTCCTCGATGCCGGCAGCCACGAGGGTGTCGATGACATCGGGGCCGACGTCGGTCTTGGCCGGGACGATGACATTGCCGTCGGCATCGGTGATGTCGGCGACGTTCAGGCGGCCGTAGACGCTCGTCTCGGCGTACTCGTGCGGCTCCAGCTCGCCGTTGAGACCGCGCTGCGCGACCGGCAGCGTGATGCCCTTGGGCGAATCGGTCGACTCCGAGCGGATGATGACGTCCTGCGACACGTCGACGAGGCGACGGGTGAGGTAGCCGGAGTCTGCCGTGCGCAGAGCCGTATCGGCCAGGCCCTTGCGGGCGCCGTGGCTGGCGATGAAGTACTCGAGGACGGACAGGCCCTCGCGGTAGTTCGACTTGATCGGACGCGGGATGATCTCACCCTTGGGGTTCGTCACCAGACCGCGCATACCGGCCAGCTGACGGACCTGCGTCCAGTTGCCCGAGGCGCCGGAGTTGACGAGGCGGACGACGGAGTTCTCGTCCGGGAAGTTCTTCTGCATCGCCTCAGCGACCTGGTCCGAGGTGTCCGACCAGATCTTGACGAGCTCGCTGCGGCGCTCATCGTCGGTGAGCGCACCGAACTCGTACTGATCCTGCACGCGGGAGGCCTGCTCCTCGGCCTCTTCGAGCAGTCCGGCCTTCGCCTCCGGGGAGACGATGTCGGACATCGCGACGGTCAGGCCCGAGTGGGTGGCCCAGTAGAAGCCCTCCGACTTGAACTGGTCGAGGGTGTGCGCTACCTCGACCTTCGGGTACAGGTCGGCGAGCCGGTTGACGATCTTCGACAGCGCCTTCTTGTCCACGGTCGTGTTGACGAACTGGTAGTCCGCCGGCAGCGTCTCGTTGAACAGGGCACGGCCCAGCGTCGTCTCGATGATCGCCGGCTGACCCGGCTCCCAGCCTTCCGGCATCGTCATCGTGCGCGAGGGCACGATGTCCTCGACGCGCAGCTGGATCTTGGCGCCCAGGTCGAGCTCATCGCGGTCGAAGGCCATGATCGCTTCGGCGACGGATGCGAACTCGCGTCCTTCGCCCACCGCACCGGAGCGCTCGCTCGTGAGGTGGTAGAGGCCGATGATCATATCCTGCGAAGGCATCGTGACGGGCTTGCCGTCCGAGGGCTTGAGGATGTTGTTCGCCGACAGCATGAGGATGCGGGCCTCAGCCTGCGCTTCAGCCGACAGCGGCAGGTGCACGGCCATCTGGTCACCGTCGAAGTCAGCGTTGAACGCCGAGCAGACGAGCGGGTGGATCTGGATGGCCTTGCCCTCGACGAGCAGCGGCTCGAAGGCCTGGATGCCGAGGCGGTGCAGGGTCGGTGCGCGGTTGAGCAGCACCGGGTGCTCGCTGATGACCTCTTCGAGGACATCCCACACCTGGGCGTGCTGGCGCTCGACCATGCGCTTGGCGGACTTGATGTTCTGCGCGTGGTTGAGGTCGACGAGCCGCTTCATGACGAAGGGCTTGAAGAGCTCCAGCGCCATCGTCTTGGGCAGACCGCACTCATGCAGGTTGAGGGTCGGGCCGACCACGATGACCGAACGGCCGGAGTAGTCGACGCGCTTGCCGAGCAGGTTCTGGCGGAACCGGCCCTGCTTGCCCTTGAGCATGTCGGACAGCGACTTGAGCGGACGGTTGCCCGGTCCGGTGACCGGACGGCCGCGGCGGCCGTTGTCGAACAGCGAGTCGACGGCTTCCTGCAGCATCCGCTTCTCGTTGTTGACGATGATCTCAGGCGCACCCAGGTCGAGGAGGCGCTTGAGGCGGTTGTTGCGGTTGATGACGCGACGGTACAGGTCGTTGAGGTCCGAGGTGGCGAAGCGGCCACCGTCGAGCTGGACCATCGGACGCAGCTCCGGCGGGATCACCGGGATCGCGTCGAGCACCATGCCCTCGGGGCTGTTGTCGGTCGACAGGAACGCATTCACGACCTTGAGGCGCTTGAGCGCACGGGTCTTGCGCTGGCCCTTGCCGGTCTTGATGAGTTCGCGCAGCTTCTCGGATTCGCCTTCGAGGTCGAAGTCCTGCAGGCGCTTTTGGATCGCCTCAGCGCCCATCGCACCGCTGAAGTAGATGCCGAAGCGGGCGACCATCTCGCGGTAGAGGCTCTCATCGCCTTCGAGGTCGGAGACCTTGAGGCTCTTGAAGCGCTCCCACACCTGGTCGATGCGGTCGATTTCGCGGTCGGTGTTCTTGCGGAGGTTATTCATCTCCTTCTCGGCCTGGGTGCGCAGCTTGTTCTTGGCTGCTGCGGTCGCACCCTCGGACTCGAGTTCGGCGAGATCCTCTTCGAGCTTCTTCGACCGGCGGTCGAGATCGGCGTCGCGGCGGTCGGCGAGGCGCTTCTTCTCCACGTCGATCTGGTTCTGCAGAGTCGGCAGATCCCGGTGCCGGGACTCCTCATCGACCGAGGTGATCATGTAGGCGGCAAAGTAGATGACCTTCTCCAGGTCCTTCGGCGCCAGGTCGAGCAGGTAGCCCAGACGCGAGGGCACACCCTTGAAGTACCAGATGTGCGTGACCGGTGCGGCCAGCTCGATGTGGCCCATCCGCTCACGGCGCACCTTGGCACGGGTGACCTCGACACCGCAGCGCTCACAGATGATGCCCTTGAAGCGCACCCGCTTGTACTTGCCGCAGTAGCACTCCCAGTCGCGGGTCGGCCCGAAGATCTTCTCGCAGAACAGGCCGTCCTTCTCCGGCTTCAGGGTGCGGTAGTTGATCGTCTCGGGCTTCTTGACCTCGCCGTGTGACCAGCGGCGGATGTCATCAGCGGTGGCCAGGCCGATGCGCAGCTCATCAAAGAAATTGACGTCAGGCACGTAAATCCTCTTTCTCTTGACAGCTGACTGACAGCTGTCCACATTCTCGAATACTCAGGCTTGTGCCTGCCGGCCCGGACGGGGCCGGCAGGGGCGATCAGACTTCTTCGACGGTCTGTGCTTCGTGACGCGACAGGTTGATGCCGAGCTCCTCGGCTGCACGGAACACCTCATCATCGGAGTCGCGCATCTCGACCTGCATGCCGTCCGAGGACAGCACTTCGACGTCGAGGCACAGCGACTGCATCTCCTTGATGAGCACCTTGAACGATTCCGGGATGCCCGGGCTCGGCAGGTTGTCGCCCTTGACGATCGCCTCATAGACCTTGACGCGGCCTGGGATGTCATCGGACTTGATGGTCAGCAGCTCCTGCAGGGTGTAGGCGGCGCCGTAGGCTTCGAGCGCCCACACCTCCATCTCACCGAAGCGCTGGCCGCCGAACTGCGCCTTACCGCCCAGCGGCTGCTGGGTGATCATCGAGTACGGTCCGGTCGAACGGGCGTGGATCTTGTCGTCGACGAGGTGGTGCAGCTTGAGCAGGTACATGTAGCCGACCGAGATCGGATACGGGAACGGCTCGCCGGAGCGGCCGTCGAACAGCCGCGCCTTGCCCGAGGCGTCGACGAGGCGGTCGCCGTCGCGGTTCGGGTGGGTGGACTCCAGCAGTCCGCGCAGCTCCTCCTCGTGGGCACCGTCGAACACCGGGGTGGCGACGTTGGTGCCGGCCTCCACCTCGGCGGCGAAGCCGTGCTCGAGCAGCTCAGTGGCCCATTCCGGGTTGCCTTCGATCTTCCAGCCCTGCTTGGCGATCCAGCCGAGGTGGACTTCGAAGACCTGGCCGATGTTCATACGGCGCGGCACACCGTGCGGGTTGAGGATGACGTCGACAGGCGTGCCGTCTTCGAGGAACGGCATGTCCTCGACCGGCAGGATCGTCGAGATGACGCCCTTGTTGCCGTGGCGGCCGGCCATCTTGTCACCGATAGTGATCTTGCGGCGCTGGGCGACGTAGACGCGCACGAGCTGGTTGACGCCCGGCGAGAGCTCATCGTCCTCTTCGCGGTCGAAGACCTTGACGCCGATGACGGTGCCGGACTCGCCGTGCGGCACCTTGAGCGAGGTGTCGCGGACTTCGCGGGACTTCTCACCGAAGATCGCGCGCAGCAGGCGCTCCTCCGGGGTCAGCTCGGTCTCACCCTTCGGGGTGACCTTGCCGACGAGGATGTCGCCGTCGGTGACCTCAGCGCCGATGCGGATGATGCCGCGGTCGTCGAGGTCGGCCAGCGCGTCCGGGGAGATGTTCGGGATGTCCCGGGTGATCTCCTCGGCACCGAGCTTGGTGTCGCGGGCGTCGACTTCGTGCTCTTCGATGTGGATCGAGGAGAGCACATCGTCCTGCACCATGCGCTGGGACAGGATGATGGCGTCCTCGAAGTTGTAGCCCTCCCAGGACATGAACGCCACGAGCAGGTTCTTGCCCAGCGCCATCTCGCCGTTCTCAGTCGACGGACCGTCGGCGAGCACCGAGCCGGCCTCGACGCGGTCACCTTCGTCGACGAGGATGCGCTGGTTGTAGGAGGTGCCGTGGTTGGAGCGGCGGAACTTCTCGGCCTTGTACGTCATGGTGGTGCCGTCGTCGTTCATGACGGTGACGTAGTCGGCGCACACATCGGTGACGACACCGGACTGCTCCGCGAGGATGACATCGCCGGCGTCGACAGCGGAGCGGTACTCCATGCCGGTGCCCACCAGCGGCGATTCGCTGCGCACCAGCGGCACAGCCTGACGCTGCATGTTCGCACCCATGAGGGCGCGGTTGGCGTCATCGTGTTCGAGGAACGGGATGAGCGCGGTGGCCACCGAGACCATCTGCCGCGCCGAGACGTCCATGTAGTCGACCTCGTCGACCGGGAGCAGCTCGGCTTCGCCGCTGCCGCCGGCCGGGCGGCAGAGGACGAACTCCTCAGCGAACTTGTTGTCGTCGGTCAGCGGCGCATTGGCCTGGGCGATGTCGAACTCGAGCTCGTCATCAGCGGTGAGGTACTCGATCCTGTCGGTCACGACACCGTCGACGACCTTGCGGTACGGAGTCTCGATGAAGCCGAACGGGTTGATGCGGCCATAGGAGGCCAGCGAGCCGATGAGGCCGATGTTCGGGCCCTCCGGCGTCTCGATCGGGCACATGCGGCCGTAGTGCGAGGGGTGGACGTCGCGGACTTCCATGCCTGCACGGTCACGGGACAGACCGCCGGGGCCCAGCGCCGAGAGGCGGCGCTTGTGGGTCAGACCGGCCAGCGGGTTGTTCTGGTCCATGAACTGCGACAGCTGCGAGGTGCCGAAGAACTCTTTGATCGCAGCGACGACCGGACGGATGTTGATGAGCGACTGCGGGGTGATCGCCTCGACGTCCTGGGTCGTCATGCGCTCGCGCACCACACGCTCCATGCGCGACAGACCGGTGCGCACCTGGCTTTCGATGAGCTCGCCGACCGCGCGGATGCGGCGGTTGCCGAAGTGGTCGATGTCGTCGAGCGCGACGCGGATCTCCGCTTCGGCGCCGTCGCGGCGACCGGTCATCGTGTCCTTGCCGGCGTGCAGCGAGACGATGTAGCGGATCGTCTGGGCGATGTCGTCGACGCTGAGCACCGAATCCGACAGCGGAGCGTCGATGCCGAGCTTGCGGTTGATCTTGTAGCGGCCGACCTTGGCCAGGTCGTAGCGCTTGACGTTGAAGTAGAGGTTCTTCAGCAGGTTCTCTGCCGCCTCGATCGTCGCCGGCTCCGCTGGGCGCAGCTTCTTGTAGATGTCGAGCAGCGCCTCGTCACGGGATTCGACCGTGTCCTTAGCCAGGGTCTCGCGGATCGACTCGAACTCGCCGAACTCCTCGAGGATCTTCGAGCTGGTCCAGCCGAGGGCCTTGAGCAGCACGGTGACCGACTGCTTGCGCTTGCGGTCCAGGCGCACACCCACCTGATCGCGCTTGTCGATCTCGAACTCCAGCCAGGCACCGCGGGACGGGATGATCTTGGCGGTGTAGATGTCCTTGTCCGAGGTCTTGTCAGCGGCTGCCTCGAAGTAGGCGCCCGGCGAGCGCACGAGCTGGGAGACCACGACGCGCTCGGTGCCGTTGATGACGAAGGTGCCCTTGTCGGTCATGAGCGGGAAGTCACCCATGAAGACCGTCTGCGACTTGATCTCGCCGGTGTTGTTGTTCATGAACTCGGCGGTGACGAACAGCGGCGCCGAGTAGGTCATGTCGCGCTCCTTGCACTCATCGATGGAGTACTTGGGCGGTTCGAAGCGGTGTTCGCGGAATGACAGGCTCATCGCGCCGGAGAAGTCCTCGATCGGGGAGATCTCCTCGAAGATGTCCTCCAGGCCCGAGGTGGTGGCAACGGAATCGTCGCCGGTCTCGATGGCCTCGGCGACGCGGTCCTGCCACGTCTCGTTGCCGATCAGCCAGTCGAAGCTGTCGGTCTGCAGGCCGAGCAGATTCGGCAGCGGCAGCGGCTCATGGATCTTGGCGAAAGATACGCGCGTGGGCGGATTAGCGGTCCTGGTGTGTTCGTTGGCGGCGGCCAATGGGATCCTTCCGAGTGGTTCACCTGGTCAATTCGCTCTGCCTGCCTGAAGGGAAAGAAGGGGACACACCGCCGCACACGACCGGTTGCGCCACACCGTGGCTGGTAGAGTCCCGGGTGGTTGAGGGCTGGCTGTGATCCCGATTTCCATCAGACGCTGTGCGTGAGCCCACCGCTATATGAAGGCACCACGAAGACAAAGCAACGCAAAGAACGATCATAGCCCGCAGGGAAACACACCGCAACTCGAATGTGGTATATTGCGGAGCTTTCGCCCCGGGCCCCGCCAGAGCCCGCCGGAATCACGCCGGAGCCCTGCCCCGCAGCGCCGATGATACTCTGCGGGCATGTCTCCCCCGGATCAGGTTCCGGCCCCGGCGATCTTCGTTCACACCTCGGAGCCGGCGGCGCTCAACTCCTATCTCATCATCGGCACCGAACGCGCTGTCGTCATCGACACCGGCGCCGGACCCACCCAGGCCGCGGGCATCCACTCCGCCTTCGCCACAGTCGTGGCCGCGCAGGCTCCCGGACTGCCGTTCACCGTCATCAACACCCACGATCACTGGGATCACTTCTTCGGCAATGCGCACTTCGCCGCCTGCGGCGTGCAGGAGTTCTACGGCTCGCCGGCATTCGTACGCGATCAGGCCGGCTCGGCATGGCTGCAGTTCCACGCGGTGCCGCTGGAGGCCGAACCGGATCTGCCTGCGGACCCCAGCAGCCTCGCCGTCGAGGCGGCGGCGCTGCCCGATGGCGCAGTCCTCGACATCGGCGGCTGGCAGCTGCACGCCTTCGAGATGCCCGGCCACACCGACACGGACCTGGTGCTCGCCTGCGCGGATGTCGTCTTCACCGGCGATCTCGTCGAGGAGGGTGCACCGCCGCAGGCCGGCGATGACGCCACGCCGAGCCGCTGGGCTGCTGGTCTGCGCGAGCTTGCCGCGCTACCGGGTGCGCGGGTCTTCGCCCCGGGCCACGGCCAACCGGTCGATGCCGCCTTCGTCCGTTCCCAAGCCGAAGATCTCCAAACACTGGCCGCCGATGCGGAGCATGAGCTGCGCACGCTGCGCGCGGAGGCCTTCGCCTTCCTTCCGGATGCCGAGCTGCCGGCCGGAGTCCGCCGCCTGCGCTGACCCTCGGCCCTGCTGACATCAGGGCCGTGGCGGGCCGCTGACCTCCCGGCTCATCGTCACCCGGGGCTCGCGCGCCTCGGCTTCGGCATTCGGATTGAGCTGTGCCGAGTCGAACTCCTCGATGAGCGGCTGGGTGACGGCAGTGTAGAGGTCATAGTAGGTGTCGTCGCTGCCGCAGTTGTTCGCGGCCAGCTCCTTCATCCTCTTATCGCCGCGCCACAGCTCCACCACGATCTCGCGGGCACCGTCGCAGCCCCGCTCGGGGATGAAGTTCGTCCGCTCCTGCGCCGCCTCGGCTGCGGCCGCAACGGCAGGCCACACCTCGGCGGCAAGTTCGATGCGCTCATAGCTGTGGAAGGTCTCCTGCGCATGCACCCGCAGCGCAGCCCGCTCCGGAACCGCTTCGAGGACCCAGCTGCGGTTGGCCGCTCCTGTGCGCGGATCGGTGAACCGGGCGATGATCCCGGCATCGCGCGCGCCGACCTCCACCGGCCCGAGCAGCGCGCATCCGCTCAACCCGCTCAGCAGCGCAAGCGACGCAGCAGCACCCGCGAGACGGCGGCGGCGATGTGAGCGGACCATGCTCTGATCCTAGATGATTGATTCCAAGGGGTGACTGGCGGCGTGCCTGCCGCAAGCACAGGTCGAGGGTGTCCAGGATCGAGGTTGAATCTCTCAATCTCGAACCCTAAGG
>NZ_JBHMAU010000076.1:0-506 GCF_042429315.1 Brevibacterium otitidis
ACCCCGGGCATCATCGACTGCCACGTCCACGTCTGCTTCTCCGAGGCCGGCTCGCTCGCCTCGTTCACCGAACCGTTCTCGCTGCAGTTCTACAAGTCCGTCGACCACCTCCAGCGCACCCTCCGCGCCGGTGTCACCACGGCCCGCGATGCAGGCGGCGCCGATGCCGGCACCCGGCATGCGCTCGACGCCGGCCTCATCAACGGCCCTGACCTGCGTCTGGCGATCTCGATCATGTCCCAGACCGGCGGCCACGGTGACGGCCGGATGCTCTCGGGCTGCTCGACGCCGATGCATGTCGAGCATCCCGGCCGGCCCAATGGTGTGGCCGACGGGCCCGAGGCGGTGCGCAAGAAGGTGCGTGAGATTCTGCGGGCGGGCGCCGATCAGATCAAGATCTGCTCGACCGGCGGGGTGCTCTCACCGATGGACGACCCGCGGCATTCCCAGTTCACGGAAGAGGAGATCGCCGTCATCGTCGCCGAGGCCCGCGCCCAGGGCACCTA
>NZ_JBHMAU010000077.1:0-517 GCF_042429315.1 Brevibacterium otitidis
CGCGGGCGCCGCCGACGGGTGCTGCATGACGTGCCTGGTGCGTCGCGAGTGCGGATCGTGTGGCGGCAACGCGTCTGGCGATGCGACGACGCGGGCTGCGTGCGGAAGACGTTCACGGAGCAGCTTCCTGCTCTGGTCGCCCGGCGCGGATCGATCACCACGCGCGCCGTCAGCTGGGCGATCGGGCAACTGCGGCGTGAGCACGCGACGATCGCCGGTCTCGCCCGGCAGCTCGGGACGTCGTGGAAGACGGTGTGGCGGGCCGTCGAACCCGAGCTTGTCAAGCTCGCGGCCGACGAGGCCCGGTTCGAGAACGTCACCACCCTCGGCGTCGACGAGCACATCTGGCATCACGTCGACCCCCGCAAGCGAGGCCCGAAGGAGCTGACCGGGATGGTCGACCTCAGCCGCGACAGCACCGGAAAGACGCGGGCCAGGCTGCTCGACCTCGTGCCTGGCCGCTCCGGGAAGGCCTACGCGTCCTGGCTCGCCGAACGCGGCGAAACGTTCCGGAGGA
>NZ_JBHMAU010000078.1:0-549 GCF_042429315.1 Brevibacterium otitidis
CCGAAACATCCCCGGGCGAATCGGCGGCAGTGCGGGTGAGGAAGGTGTTGAACAGGTGCCCGAGAGCTGTCATCTGCTGCTGGTCCACCAGCTTCGCAGTAGACGACAGCTGATAGAGACAATCATCAAAATCCGACACACCACCAACACCAGCACCAGCAGCATCGGCAAAAGCGGTGTCGTGATTGTGGGGTGGGGTCGTGGTGCGCATCCCGGGGGTCACCTCCCTCGTTGGTTGACGTCGTTGTCTTGACATCAAGTGTAGTGGTGTTCGATAGCCGGTTACAATGACTTCGATTGGATTCTTATGAAACACTCAGGTTTCGAATCCCTGCCACCCTCCCGTGTCTGTCGACTGTGGTCGTGTTTTCCGTTGTGCTTCCACCCTCCCACGAGGCACGGACAACGCTTCCTCACTACCGGGTTTCAGCTCTGGTTCCACATTCCCACGAGGCACGGACGTTGATACTTGTAAGGGGCGGGGTTTCCGGCGTGACCCAGGCACTGACTGGCTCTGCGTGCTGCGATGCCGTTGCGTTGATCCGTCCG
>NZ_JBHMAU010000079.1:0-557 GCF_042429315.1 Brevibacterium otitidis
AGATCAGCGCGGGTAGATGTCCGCTCATCATCAGGGACCTCGATGCTTATCCCCAGCACCCTTGCCCGATCGGCGTGCCCACACTCAACTCTGAAGAGCCGGTTAAGGTTGACATTCCGTGGCGGAAGACATCGTCAGTGAGAAATCAAGCGTGGGAAGTTGATCGTGCCCTGCACGCAGCTGCTGTGTACGTGAAGCTTATCGAGTGGAGGCAGCAGATTCTCCTGCGCGATGACTTGTCTGATGACGAAAGAAACCTCATTGAGGAGAGTTTGGGCGAAGCTGTCGAGGCGGCACATTACCTCGTATCTCAACTTCGCGATTCGTGTTCATCTAGTTTTGGTGCGAGCGGGTTGGATCTTTTGGATAAGCTAGCTCGTCGGTTGTCTATTCGTTGAATTCAGTCAGACTCCTCGGCGTCTGGCTCCCGCAGGGAGTCTCCCAGGCTTTATCCGGCTCTTCGGACATCCGGTGGGGGTCATGGGGTGAGTCCGCCGGCGGCGAGGAGCATGCGGAGGCGGTAGTTGTGCTGGTTGCGGTAGCCGCGGGCGAGGCGG
>NZ_JBHMAU010000008.1:0-836 GCF_042429315.1 Brevibacterium otitidis
CCGCTCCGACAGCCAGACATACGCGTCCCTGCGCTGAGAGGCTTCACGCTTCAACGCCAGCCCGTCACGGTCCACCCCACCCGTAGCCCGCGGGTCGGCTGCCAGAGTGCGCGCTGCAGCAACCTGCACCGAAACATCCCCGGGCGAATCGGCGGCAGTGCGGGTGAGGAAGGTGTTGAACAGGTGCCCGAGAGCTGTCATCTGCTGCTGGTCCACCAGCTTCGCAGTAGACGTCAGCTGAAAGAGACAATCAACAAAATCAGACACACCACCAACACCAGCACCAGCAGCATCGGCAAAAGCGGTGTCGTGGTTGTGGGGTGGGGTCGTGGTGCGCATCCCGGGGGTCACCTCCCTCGTTGGTTGACGTCGTTGTCTTGGTATCAAGTGTAGTGGTGTTCGATAGGCGGTTACAATGGCTTCGATTGGATTCTTATGAAACACTCAGGTTTCGAATCCCTGCCACCCTCCCGTGTCTGTCGGCTGTGGTCGTGTTTTCCGTTGTGCTTCCACCCTGCCACGAGGCACGGACAACGCTTCCTCACTACCGGGTCTCAGCTCTGATTCCACCCTCCCACGAGGCACAGACAACCCACCCGACGACCGAGCCAGCAGCGAGCCGCACTTCCAGCTCGACAGCGGCCACAGCGTCACCTACGCACGGCCGAAAGAGCTGGCGACCATCATCAACACGGCTGCCGGTGGTACTGGGCCGTACCGCTGTCCCTAACCCTTGATCCACCGATCTGCTTGATGTCCGGGGGTTCACTCGGATTCGAGCGCGGACGCGATGAGTGGGCAGGAGGTAGTGTCCCGGCCTTTCACCGGTCTCTTCC
>NZ_JBHMAU010000080.1:0-564 GCF_042429315.1 Brevibacterium otitidis
CCTGACTTCCACAATTTTGGGTGATTTCCTTGTTTCGCGAACTGTTTGCGCTGGTCAGTGGGCTGCGCTGACCTCTCGTGGGTAACTACGAGGGCGTCTAGAATGAGGATATGAGCCCGTTCGTCCGTCGTGTTCCTGGAAGACCGGGAGTCACACTTGTGCAGATTGTGGACAAATCGGGCGGGCAGTACAAAATCGTCAAGCACATCGGTTCGGCCCGAACTGATGCAGAACTGGCCGTGAAGATGGAAGAAGCGCGGGAGTTCCTCAACCCCGGCCAAGGCGTTTTGGACTTCGATGCTGTCGACTCCGCAACGGTTGGCCACACCGCTGTTCTAGGTGCTAAGCGCTCGGGTCTGCTCATCGATGTCATCGACACGGCTTATCGGCGGCTGGGTTTTGATGTCGTTGATGACGACGTGTTCTTCCAACTCGTGTTGGCGCGTTTGGTCGAGCCGACGTCGAAACGCGACAGCATCCGCGTCCTCAACGAGATCGGCGCGAACCCACCGCACTACAACACGCTACTCAACGCAGTGGGTCGTGCCCACAGAAGGAGGTACC
>NZ_JBHMAU010000081.1:0-595 GCF_042429315.1 Brevibacterium otitidis
CATTCCAGACACCCATGTAGTTACCCACGAGCGAACCGCACAACACGCTGACCAGCACAAACAGTTCCAGACACAAAGAAAACCCCAAAAATTGTGGAAGTCAGGGCGGCAGAGGAGTATTCGGCGGGCAACCTCACCCTGGCTATGCACGCCTCGATAAAACAGCGCGTGAACCTTCAGAATGAACAGTTCGCCCGGGCCCCAGCGCTTCCGGTCTTCGACGCGGGAGTACTAGCCCTGATCCAGGCCGAGGATGTGGAAGAGGCTTGGGAGCGCTTGGACCTAATTGAGCAACGAAGGTTGATCAAGATGCTGCTTGAGGTCCGTGTCGGCAAGGCGACCCAGATGGGCGGGAAGTTCGATTCGACCCGAATCAAGGTCAGCCCTCGCTATGCCCCTGAGCCGTCATATCAATGGCAAACACATGACGCGAATGAAACGTTGCAGGTCGACAATCCCTAAGGATCAAGAACACTACATGGCGCAGACATCTGACCTGACTTCCACAACTGTAGTTACCCAGGCGATGTGATTGCGACGCGGATGTGAGCGACGCCTTCGCTGACTGGGTCGGCGGCAGCGACGGTATGGCCGA
>NZ_JBHMAU010000082.1:0-633 GCF_042429315.1 Brevibacterium otitidis
GACTGCCAGTGCGGTGAACACGATGGTCAGGTGCGCTTCGATTGCGTCCCGGGTGTGGTGGAAGATCGGTCGGGCTGCTAGGTCGGACTTCGCCATGCGGAAGGACTGCTCGACCCGCCACAGGTCGTGATACGAGCTGATGATCTCCTCGGCGGGCATCCGGGTCGCGGGGATGTTCGTGACGTAGCCCTTGAGTCCGACCAGGCGGCGGGCCCGCTTGAGCGCGGCTTCGTCGAGTTTCCGCCCGGCTGCTGTGGTCTTGACGAATCTCGCTGACTTCACCTGGCGTTGCCCGGCGATGATCTCTTGAGCGCGGTTGGCCTGGAGGTTCAGGGTCTGCTGATCCCGCAGCGCCCGTTTGCGTGAGAATGCCCATACTGCCCGCCAGTCCTTGCCCATCTGCTCTGGATTCCACTCTGGTTCCTTGCGCAGTAGGACGTCGTTCGTGGCCGTTCTGCCGTAGCGTGGGGTGACGGTGTCGACGATCTGCCCGTCGGTGAACGCATCCCCGTGCCACCGGAAATGTGAGGCCAGATCGTTGGGTGCTTTCGTTACTCTGGAGCCGACGATGAACCGCAGTCCGGCTTCATCGAGCTCTTTGAGGTTGGCTGCTGAGAGCATCCCGGCATCAGC
>NZ_JBHMAU010000083.1:0-636 GCF_042429315.1 Brevibacterium otitidis
TCCCTGGTGTCGTCCTCACCCGGGCGATCGTGTTGGATCTGTTCATCCGTTACCACGGACCCGCCGGACTCAAGGCTGCTGGGAAGGCCGGGGTGAAGCGGTGGGCACGTAACCACAGCAGGAAAGACCCGGGCCCACTCATCGACCAGGTTTTCACGGCACTGTCTGAGCAGACTGTCACGGTGCCCGGTGCAGAAGCTGTCGAGCTCGTCATCCCGAGGGTCGCAGCACAGATTAAAGAGCTCAAGCACCAGCGCGACATCGTTGCCGAAGAGGTCGAGAAGCTGGTCGACGACTTCCCTCTTTCCACGGTCTTGACGTCAATGCCGGGAGTCGGGGTCAAGACCGCAGCGCAGATCCTCCTGGCCGCCGGCGACATGTCCGCGTTCCCAAGCCCAGGACATCTGGCCGCCTACGCCGGGATCGCCCCAGTGACCCGACGGTCCGGGACGTCCATCCGAGGTGAGTTCCCCGCCCGCGCTGGGAACAAAAGGTTGAAGAACGCTTTGTTCCGGTCCGCGTGGGTCGCCTCATGCCACGACCCGCTGTCGAAGGCGTATTACGAGCGGAAGAGAGCCGAGGGCAAGCGCCACAACGCGGCGGTCATGTGCTTGGCGCGTCGCCGACTGAACGTCA
>NZ_JBHMAU010000084.1:0-639 GCF_042429315.1 Brevibacterium otitidis
GACGACCTCACCGACGGCGTGCCCACACAGCTCAAGGAACTCATCACCCTCGGCCGGACACTGAAACGACGAGCCCTCGATGTGCTGGCCTACTTCGACCACCCCAGCAACGGCCCCACCGAGGCGATCAACGCTCGACTCGAACACCTCCGCGGGACCGCGCTGGGCTTCCGCAACCTCGCCCACTACATCACCCGTGCCCTCCTAGACACCGGAGGATTCAGAACCGAACTACACCCTCATCTGTGAAGAGCCCATGTTCCTATCCTCTCGGTTAGATCAAGCCCTCCACCACACACGGGGCGATCCAACTCGGTCAGCAGATCCTTGTAATTCGACGAGTCCCTTTTTTACGCGGCTGATGTTCGTTGCGTGCTGGTGAGCACGAGCGATCGTGGAGTCGACTGAGACGGTGAAGTCGACTTTGTCATTCTTCGCCGCAAAGTCTGTCAGCGCCTGGTGGATGGCATCCCAGGTGCCATCAGAGGCTAAGCGACGGTGCCAGGTCCACACGGTCTGCCATTTGCCGAAGGGCTCGGGCAGGTCGCGCCAGGCGATGCCGGTGCGGTAGCGGTAGATGATGCCTTCGATCATCTGCCTGGGATCGGAGAAGGGGCGTCCGCGCTTGCCTGTTGGTGC
>NZ_JBHMAU010000085.1:0-653 GCF_042429315.1 Brevibacterium otitidis
TCGACGTCGCAGGCCACACAATCCACGCCACCACCCCCGTGCCCCACAACGTCCAGACCATCATCCAGCACCTGCCAAAACCTGACTAATTTGAGCCAAGTCAGGACATCTTGGCGTTCGCCGCGTGATCGAAGTGCAGGTGGGACAGTACGAGGACGTCGATATCGTCTGGAGTCAGCTCCATCTGCGCGAGGCTCGCGTCGAGATAGCCGGAATCGCCCTCGGGGTCGTCGATGACCGGGAAGAACTCCTGGAATCCAGTCGGCGCCCAGCGCTGCTCCCAGTCGCGCGGCACGCCTGTGTCCCAGAGGATGCGCCCTTCGGGGTGGTCGATGAGCACTGCGTGAGTGGGCACCTGTGTCCAGGGGATCGGGTCATCTCGGTCTTTGCGCTTCTTGATGACGGTGTTGGGAGCAAGCAGGAGCCACGTCTTATCGGCCTCCATCGTGCCTGACTCCAGCAAATGGACTTTCATCTCCGGAACAGTCATTCCAATCATCTCCCTTGATGTGATTGAGGGACGGATCAGCAACCATGCATGCCAAAGCGGCTCTTCGGACATCCGGTGGGGGTGAGGTTCGCCGGGTGCTGGTTGGCAGGTAGGGGTCGAGGTCCCCGAGGATCAGAAGCGCTAACCACCTGATCTACCACGA
>NZ_JBHMAU010000086.1:0-722 GCF_042429315.1 Brevibacterium otitidis
GTGGCCAGCGATGTCGACGGCACGCTGCTGCAGCGCTTCCAGCCGATCCCCCAAGCCACCGTCGAAGCGGTCAATGCGCTCGTGGCCGCCGGTGTCGACTTCGTGCCGGTGACCGGCCGGCCGGTCCGCTGGCTCGCACCCCTGCAGCGGGACCTGCCGATCGTGCGTCACGTCATCTGCGCCAACGGCTCGATCGTGTACAACCTGCAGCGCGACGAGGTCGTCCATGCCCACCTCATCAGCACCGAGGTCCAGCACGAGCTCATCAGCCGGGTGCGGGCGCGCATGCCCGAGGCGAAGCTCGCCTTCGAAACGCTCGATGCCTTCTGCATCGAGCCGGGCTTCGTCACCCGCTGGCCGCAGGAGGCCGTCACCATCGACCCGGCTGAGAGCAGGGACATCCGAGAAGTCGCCAAGATCATGGTGCGCGGGCCCTCGACTGATTCCGACGCGATGCTCGCTGCTGTCAGCGAGCTTATTGGCGATGCGCTGCACGCCACCCACTCGAATCCGACGACCGGGCTCATCGAGCTCGCTGCTGCCGGGGTGACCAAGGCGCATACGCTGGCTGAGTACTGTCAGCGCCGCGGGATCGACGCCGACGATGTCGCCGCATTCGGCGATATGCCCAACGACATCGAGATGCTGACCTGGGCCGGCTGGGGCTACGCCATGGCCGACGGCCACCCAACCACACTCGCCGCAGCCCGCGCCGTAGCTCC
>NZ_JBHMAU010000087.1:0-891 GCF_042429315.1 Brevibacterium otitidis
CTCGATGGTCCAGACCTGCGTGGTACACCTGATCAGGGCAGCGAACCGATTCGTCGCCTACGGGGACCGTAAAGCCGTGTCCAAGGCGCTCAAAGCGATCTACACTGGGCTGCTGTGGAGATTTCGGACAGCGGATGGGTGGTTTTTCTACGCTGCCTGAAGGGGCTGCTGGTAACTGTAGTGGACGTTATTGGGGCACTGGTAGCCGATCGCTGAGTGACGCCGGCGACGGTTGTAGAACCCCTCGATATAGTTGATGATGTCACGCCTGGCATGAGCATGGGTCGGGTAGACGGTGCGGTGGACGCGCTCGGTCTTGAGCGCGGCGAAGAACGACTCGGCCAGGCTGTTGTCCCAGCACACCCCGGTCCTGCCCACGGATGGGCGCATCCCCAGCCTGCGCAGGAGCGCCTGGTACGACGCCGATGTATATTGCGCGCCGCGGTCCGAGTGCCATATCGCATCCGGTTCGATTCTCGTCGTGGCCGCAGCGTTGAGCAGTGCCTGCTCGACGAGCTCGCTGCGCATGTGATCGGCCAGTGACCAGCCGACGACCTTCTTCGAGTAGCAGTCGATGACCGTGGCCAGGTACACGAACCCCTCCCACGTGTGGATGTAGGTGATGTCGCCGACGAACTTCACACCGGGCCGGTCGGCGGAGAAGTCCCGCTGCACCAGGTCCGGAATGTCGGCGGCGTCATCATCCGGGATCGTCGTCACCCGCCTGGGCCGGGGCTGGCAGGGGTAGAGGGCCTCATCGCGCATAATCTGGCGGACCAGCTCCGGCCTGACTTGGCTCAAATTAGTCAGGTTTGATCGTGGCGTAGGACGCTGACTGCACACCGACTTCAGCAAGAGTTTCGATTGATTCGAACTTCGAGCCAGGATGAA
>NZ_JBHMAU010000088.1:0-900 GCF_042429315.1 Brevibacterium otitidis
AAGAGACCGGTGAGAGGCCGGGACACTACCTCCTGCCCACTCATCGCGTCCGCGCTCGAATCCGAATGAACCCCCGGACATCAAGCAGATCGGTGGATCAAGGCTAAGAGTTCCAGCCAGGGCGATAGTGAACGCACCGGTCCTATCACCCCGCAGAAGACCTGTGCTAAGTCTGTTGCCGCAGCCTCATTGTTTAATATTTGAGGTACTGCTATTTGCAGTGCCGCTGCCGCATCGAGTGTTGGAACATGAGGACTTCCCTGTACATTAATTCTGATCATCGGCTCAAATAGCCTCGACTTGGGCCAGGTCTGTGACTGAACGCCAGATTAACCTGCACGCTGGAGGTTGATAAGCGATGGCGACACAGAAGAACCTTATCCAGCGACATTTCACACAACGACCGGAAAGCCGTAGCGACTTCATACTTGTATGGGTCACCATTTGTCTCGCGCCTTTCGTTGCGTGGCCAGTCATTGGATGGATCGTTGGAAGCATGAGCGAAGGTTTCGCGAGAGTAGTTCCCTCTATTATCATCGTACCGATCGTGTCAGCGGTCGTTTTGGCGTTCTTTTACCGTCGACGTCAGCGCGAGTCGAGCGTAGAGAGAACGCACGAGTAGGGCGTGTCGGTTAGACAAGCTATCGTGCATACGTCATTGGAACAGCGCTAACGCCGCGTATTCCATCGGAAAGGGTCTCCCCGGATGGTGTGCCAAACCGTTTGAAGTGGCACACAAGTTCCGGGAAGGCCCTTTAACCCCCGCTGATCTCAAGGACCTCGACAATGCCTAATCCTTGATCCACCGATCTGTTTGATGTCCGGGGGTTCATTCGGATTCGAGCGCGGACGCGATGAGTGGGCAGGAGGTAGTGTCCCGGCCTTTCACCGGTCTCTTCC
>NZ_JBHMAU010000089.1:0-998 GCF_042429315.1 Brevibacterium otitidis
CCGCTCACCCGAGCCCCTGATCGGCCTCGCCATGCTCACACTCGGAGGCCACCGCCCCCTCCTGCCCGGCCGCTGAAGACCCACGGATCAGTCAGTAGAGCCCAAAAATTGTGGAAGTCAGGTCTGAGCCCCTCCTCAGACGGCTCCCCACTACCGTCAAGATAGTAAAAGTCGTAATACGCCTTCCGTGTCGCCTGCACCAGCGGTGGCAGCTCCTCACCCGGGTACTGCGGTTCCGAACTGCACTTGCACCGATCATGGAACCTCTTGTGTGCCCCACCGACCGTGTCCTTGGTGTACACGTGACCACGAGTGGCGAGCATCATGCACCAGCCGCACGCGCCGGCCTCAGGGACACGCCTGTACCTCGGCTTGCCAGGGTCCTTGCCGATGTTCGACATCACCGTGTGCGCCTCCGTCTGACGCATCAAACGAGTCATCGAGGCTCGCACCCGGTCGAGAGCATGTGCATAATCCTCGTCGGTGTACGTCTCACCGTTGATCGGCTTAAGCGCCCACCGCAGACTCCCAGCGATCTGCTGCTCGTTCGGATCCCACACCGGTTCAGGCGTGAAAAGATCGTCAAGGCCAGCGTTCGTGCGAGCAAGCGCGTAGAACTCAGCGGCCAGTTCCGCAGTGACCGACTTGTGAGCCTTGACAACCTCGGGAAGCGTCGTGAGGACAAGCGACTTGATCTCCTTGCTGGCCGCACCATGAGCCGTGTCCATGATGCGGTCAAGTGTGGAGATCAGGTGCCCATCGAGAGTGTCGCGGGCCGTCCTCCACTGTGCACGCTCGCTTGCGGTGAGCACGAGCTCACAGGTCCTCTGGCGCAGCAGAACCAAGGCCGCGCCTTGCGGCTGATTCCATAGCGCCTGGATCAGGCTTCTGGACAAGCAGCGCCGCGGCGAGACTGGACGCATTTCCCTTCTCACGATCACGCTTGAGCCGCTCCAGGTCGGTCGGGTCGAAGCCGAGCCGTTCGAGCGCGACATCCG
>NZ_JBHMAU010000009.1:0-27618 GCF_042429315.1 Brevibacterium otitidis
GCGTCGTTTGTCATCGCTCGTCATTCCTGGCGCTTCACCGGAATCCACATGGTTTTGCTTCACCCAATTACGGAGGGTGTTCTTATTGATTCCGATCTGCTCACCGACCAGCCGGCACGCGGCACTCACAGCCAGCGCGGGTTCGCAGGTCAGCTTCTCATTGACCATACGCACAGCACGGTCACGAACTTCTGCAGGGTACTTACTCGGTGCAGGCATGTTCCTATCCTCTCGGTTAGATCAAACCCTCCACCACACCCGGGGCGATCCAGGGCGGCCCGGTACTGACGGTCTGTGGCGCGATCACAGCGCAGCCCGGCCGGTCGATACTCGGTGTAGGCCGCCGAGGTGTTCGATGGCCGCCACGAGTTGCGCGAAATCTCACGACTGATCGTGGCCGGACTCCGGCCCAGCCGGGCAGCAATACCACGGATCCCCCATCCCTGATCACGTAGCTTTTCAATCTGGACTCTTTCATCAAGGCACAGATGCCGGTAGCCTCTCGACACGGAAGCGCAGCTCCTTTCACGAACGTGAACTCAACACTCACACCGTAAAGGCGTTGCGCTTCCGTTTTGAACCCGGGCTCGGACCCAGTGGTCGCGCATGCCCAGATATCAGGGTTCAGCGCGCAGAATGCGTTACCGCCGTGTCCCGTCCTCTACCTGAGTGTCGGCACACGGTTCCAAACCGTAGACTGAGTGGGCTGGTTCAGCCGTGCATCACCATCTGCGCCGCTGGCGATAGTACCCGCGACCTGAAAAGAGGATCATGAGCGCACTCCGCGTTGCCGTCATCGGCGCCCAGGGACGTATGGGAAGCCACGCCGTCGAAGCGATCGAAGCCGCCGAGGGGCTCGAACTGGCCGCCGCACTCGGCAGTTCCGATTCTCTCGACGCACTCACCGACGACGGCATCGACGTCGCAGTCGAACTCACCGTCCCCAAGGCGACAGCAGAGAACGTCGCCTACCTCGTCGCCCACGGCATCGACACCGTCGTCGGCACCACCGGCTGGGACGCCGAGCGTCTGTCGGCACTGGAGAAGCAGCTGGCCGACCAGCCGGGCACCGGTGTGCTCATCGCCCCGAACTTCTCGATCGGAGCCGTGCTGGCAATGCACTTCGCCGAGATCGCCGCCGCATACTTCGACTCTGCCGAAGTGCTCGAGATCCACCACCCGCGCAAACTCGACGCGCCCTCGGGCACCGCGGAGCACACCGCCCAGCGGATCGCCGCAGCCCGCTCGGCAGCCGGGCTGGGCCCGGCCCCGGACGCCACGGAATCCGACCCCGGCGGCGCCCGCGGTGCAGTCATCGACGGCATCCACGTCCACGCCGTCCGGCAGGCCGGGATGAACGCCAGCGAAGAGATCATGTTCGGCTCCCAGGGCGAAGTGCTCACCATCCGCACCGACACCTTCGACACCCAGGCCTTCATGCCCGGCATCATCACCGCCGTGCGCGCGATCGGCGAACGCCCCGGCCTGACCGTCGGGCTCGAGCACTTCCTGTCGATCTGAGTCCCGGGCCGATGTCGAAAGCCAAAGTCGGCGCCATCGTCATTGCAGCGCTGCTGGTGCTGTACTTCTTCTTCATGCTGCAGCGTGCCTGGATCATGCTCAGTGACGACAATCTCGTCGCCAAGACGATCGGTGCGGCGCTTGTGGTGCTGCCGATCATCGGCGCGTGGGCGCTGGTGCGCGAGTTCGCCTTCGGTGCGGCGATGGAGCGCCTGGCGAAGGTGCTCGCAGCCGAGGGCGGGCTTCCACCGGATACGCTGCCGCGCACTCCCGGCGGCAGGATCGTGCGGTCAGCGGCCGAGGCGGAGTTCGAGAAGTACCGTGCTGAGACCGAGGCGGCTCCAGACGATTGGCGCAGCTGGTTCCGGCTCTCGTGTGCCTACGACGCCGCCGGGGATCGCAAGCGCGCGCGCTCGTCGATGCGGCGCGCGATCAAGCTGGAGAAGACGCCAGGATGATCCCGGCCGGCGACGGCGTGCCCGTCAGCGGGCCAGAATCGCCTTCCGGACCGTCGAGACCAATCGGCTCACCGGCCATTCGAGAGGTCCGCGGGCACTGACCGCCCGCCGCCACACCGTCGCGAACACCAGCGCCGTCGCGATGTGGAGGAACAGGCTCAGCAGCGGTGGCAGCAGCAGCTCGGTGAAGACGACGGCCACGACATGTGCGGTGTAGATGGTCAGCGGCATCGCACCGGCGGCGATGAAGGGCATCAGCCAGCGCACTGCCGCGCCTCGGGCGATGAGCATGCATGCAGCGAGCACGGCGACGGCGACACCTGAACTGTGCAGCAGATCCAACGGCGTGCTCGAATGCGGCCCGGCGATGATCATCCACCACCAGGAGCCGGTCGGTGTCGTGCCGTAGTTGCCGACCTGGAGGATCGTCTCCAGATCGCTGCCCAGCGGATCGGCGCCGGCGCTGAGCTCGGCCTCGAGCGCAGCCCGTCCGCCCATCGTCAACAGCAGCGAGGAGGCGAACAGCGCCAGTGCCGCCACCGCGGCACCGATGAACAGCATCCCCTTCCACAGGCTGCGTGACGTCCACTCGAGGCGGGCGATGCACATGCCCAGCAGCACGAAGCCCATCCACTGCAGCACCGGGTAGTACCCGGTGATCGCCAGCTCCTGCAGCAGCAGCCCCGGATCGGCGAGCATGAACACATCCGGGACGTCGTAGCTGGGGTACAGGCCCTGTCCGGTGCGCAGCGCATGGCTGAGGAGCGGAGTGGCGATGAGCCACACCGGAGCCAGGAGGCCCAGGGCCAGGCGCGGCAGGCGCAGCAGGAACGAGGCGATGATGAACATCAGCCCGTAATTCGCCAGGACCACCGCCACTGAGGAACCCAGTGAGGCCAGCAGCAGGCCGAGGACGAAGATCACCGCCCCGCGCACCCACAGCCCGGACGCGGCCGCCAGCCAGGCGCGCGGCCCGGACACGGAGAGCAGGGTGCGGGTCGAGAGCACCACTGAGACGCCGGCGAGCACCGCGAACAGGGCCGAGGAGCGGCCGGCGAAGAGCGTCGCCCAGGTCGGATCCGGGTCATCAAGGGGAACGATATGTGTGATCATCATCCCCAGCAGCGCGATCGACCGCGCCAGGTCCACACCCAGCAGACGCATCCCGGCGGCCGTGCCCGAGGCGGTGGCCGGCCTGGCAGCAGGCGGGCTGGCAGGCGTGTCGGACATGGATCCTCCTGGTGATGCGAGGCGCGGAATATCGCCCCTGATTCTTCCACAGCCGCCGTGCCTGTCCTCTCAGCTGCAACCGGCGGCGGTAAGATGAGGGCATGGCTATGGTGAACTCTGCGCAGGCGCACGACGCCGCTGCGGCTTTCGGCACGGTCGGCACCGCGATGGTGACCCCCTTCTCCGCCTCGGGAGAGGTCGACTTCGACACCGCCGAGGCACTGGCCTCCCACCTCGTCGACCTCGGCAATGACATGCTCGTCATCTCCGGGACCACCGGCGAATCGCCGACGACGACCGATGCCGAGAAGTCCGAACTGCTCACCGCCGCCCGCCGCGGCGCCGGTGATCGCGCCAAGCTCGTCGCCGGCATTGGGACGAACAACACCACCCACTCGATCGAACTCGCCTTACAGGCCCGCGACGCCGGAGCCGACGGGCTGCTGCTCGTCACCCCCTACTACTCGAAGCCGCCGCAGGACGCGATCCTGGCGCATATGCGCGCTGTCGCCGACGCCACCGACCTGCCGGTCATGCTCTACGACATCCCGGGCCGCTCCAGCGTGCCCCTCGAACCGGCCACCCTCGCCGCCCTGGACGCCCACCCCAACATCCTCGCCGTCAAAGACGCCAAAGGCGATATCGCCTCGACCCTGCAGGTGATGCACGAGACCGACCTCGTCTACTACTCCGGCGAAGACGCCCTCAACTTCCCGCTCCTGGCCTGCGGTGCGATCGGAGTCGTCTCCGTCGCCGGCCATGTCTGCGCCGACCGGCTCGCGCGGATGACCGAGCTCGTGCGGGACCACGAACTCTCCGCTGCCCGCGACACGGCAGCAGGCCTCGTCAGCCTCATCGACGCCATCATGAACCACATGCCGGGAGCGATCTCTGCCAAGGCAGCGCTCGAACTCCAGGGTGTGCTTCCCAACCGCGCAACTCGTCTGCCGCTGCTGCCAGCCTCAGCAGAGCAGGTCGAGTTTCTGCGCCGCGAACTGACAAGGAGCGGTTACCTCACGTGACCATGCAGATGACGAACTACGCGATCGATCCCGGCGAGCCGCCGCAGGCGGAGCCAGAGGCCCTGCGCATCGTCGCCCTCGGCGGCCTGGGCGAAGTCGGCCGCAACATGACCGTCTTCGAATACCACCGCAAGCTGCTCATCGTCGACTGCGGTGTGCTCTTCCCCGAGGAGGAGCAGCCCGGCGTCGACCTCATCCTGCCCGATTTCAGCTACCTCGACGACCGGATGGACGACATCGTCGGCCTCGTCCTCACCCATGGGCACGAGGACCACATCGGGGCTGTGCCCTATCTCCTCAAGCGCCGCGAGGACATCCCGGTGCTCGGCTCTGCGCTGACCCTTGCGCTTGTCGAGGCGAAGCTCAAGGAGCACCGCCTGCGCAAGACCGTCACCCGGGTGGTGCGCGAGGACGAGACCGATCAGCTCGGACCCTTCGACCTCGAATTCGTCGCCGTCAACCACTCGATCCCGGATGCGCTGGCCGTGTTCATTCGCACCGGCGCCGGCAGCGTGCTGCACACCGGTGACTTCAAGATGGATCAGCTGCCGCTCGACCGCCGGATCACCGATCTGCGCGCCTTCGCCCGCCTCGGCGAAGAGGGCGTCGACCTGTTCCTGACCGACTCGACGAACGCCGAGGTGCCCGGCTTCACCGCCCCGGAGAAGGACATCGGGCCGGTGCTCGACTCCGTCGTCTCCACCGCCACCGGGCGGGTCATCGTCGCCTCCTTCGCCTCCCACGTCCACCGTGTGCAGCAGGTGCTCGAAGCCGCGCAGGCCCACGGCCGCAAGGTCGTGCTCATCGGCCGATCGATGGTGCGCAATATGAAGATCGCGCAGGACCTCGGCTTCCTCCACGCACCGCGGGGCGTCATCATCGACCTCAAGGACCTCGACAAGTACCCCGACGACCAGATCGTACTCATGTGCACCGGTTCGCAGGGCGAGCCGATGGCGGCGCTGTCGCGGATGGCCAATGGCGCGCATCCGCGGGTCGAGGTCAGCTCCGAGGACACGATCATCCTCGCCTCCTCGCTCATCCCCGGCAACGAGACCTCCGTCTACCGCGTCATCAACGGACTCATGAAGCTCGGCGCCCGCGTCGTGCACAAGGGCAACGCCAAAGTGCACGTCTCCGGCCACGCCTCGGCCGGTGAGCTGCTGTACTGCTACAACATCGTCAAGCCCAAGGGCGTCATGCCGGTCCACGGCGAGTGGCGCCACATGCTCGCCAACGGCAAGCTCGCCGCGCAGACCGGGGTGCCGGAGGAGAACATCGTCATCGCCGATGACGGCTGGGTCGTCGACCTCAAGGACGGCCGGGCGCGCGTCGTCGGCGCTGTCGACTGCGAATACGTCTTCGTCGACGGCTCGTCCGTCGGCGAGATCACCGAGGCCGATCTCAAGGATCGCCGGATCCTCGCCGGCGAAGGATTTGTGTCGATCTTCATGACCGTGGACACGCAGGCGCAGAAGGTGCTCACCGGCCCGGTCGTCAACTCCCGCGGCATGGCCGAGGACGACAGCGTCTTCGACCACATCAAGCCGAAGATCGCCGATGCGGTCGCCGAGGCGCTCACCGACGGCGTCACCGACCAGCACCGACTGCAGCAGGTCATCCGCCGCACCATCGGCCGCTGGATCTCCTCGCGGCTGCGCCGCCGCCCGATGATCGTGCCGATGGTCGTCGTCGTGCCCGGCGCCGATGCCGCAGTGAACTGACCGCCCGGCGAGCAGCCGGCCGCGTGCGCATCCTGCACGAGCGGCCGACCGCTGCTCTGTGCTGCGGAGCAGGGCGAACAGAAAACGCTGAGAATTCATCTCGCAGATGCGACGCGTTCACCTTTCTGCTCCGGTCCCGGCCGCGCAACAGCCTAGGATCAGATCACGACGCATCCAGGGTGCCGCGACCCGGCTGTTGCCACCATGTTCCTCGCTCGCCGGCATACCCGGCGCAGGACGGAAGGTTGGAATGGCAAGACGGAAGGGCGGGGCCGCTGTCGGCGGCATCATCGGCGCAGTCATCGTGCTGATCCTCGTCACTCTGCTCGTCCTCGCACTGCTCCCGCGCTTCGGGATCCTGTCCCGCTTCTCCCAGGATCTGACAGAGGTCTCCGGCGTCGTCGGCTCGGAGAAGGCCGACTTCTTCGCAGATCCCAAGGTCGTCGATGCCTTCGCCAAGCACGGCCTGTCGGTCAGCGTCTCCACTGCCGGCTCCTGGGCGATGCCGCGCGATACCTCTCTGCCGGAGAAGGACTTCGCCTTCCCCGCCTCCGAGGTCGCCGGCCGGCAGATCGCCGACACCTTCGGCGATGCCGTGCTCGGCACTCACACGCCCTTCTTCTCACCGATCGCCATCGCCACCTTCACACCAGTGCTCGAGGTGCTCGAAGCCAATGACGTCGCCTCGCAGACCGATGGCATCTGGACGATCGATATGCGCGCCTACCTCGACATCGTCGCCGAGGACACCCGCTGGAGCGATCTGAAGGACGCTGAGAAGTTCCGCTCGAACCGTTCGGTGCTCGTCGCCTCGACCGATATCCGCTCCTCCAACTCCGCCGGCATGTACATGGCGCTCGCCAGCTATGTGCTCAACGGCAACACCGTCGTCTCCGATCGTGACAAGGCCGCTGAGCAGGTCGATGAGCTCTCCCACCTCTTCATCGACCAGGGATACGCCCAGTCGTCATCGGCTGGACCCTTCGAACGCTATCTCTCCCGCGGTGCTGGAGAAGCGCCGATGGTCGTCGTCTACGAAGGGCAGTTCATGGGCGAGCAGCTGCGCGAGGGCTCCCGCATCCAGGACTCGATGAAGCTGGCCTACCCGTCGCCGACGGTGTTCTCCACACACACCGGTGTGACCTTCAGCGACGGAGGCGAGCAGGTCATGCAGCTGCTGGAGTCCGATGAGGAGCTCGTGCGGCTGCTGGCCGAGCACGGCTTCCGCGCCAACGGCCAGCACGCTGGGATCTTCGATCAGACGGTCCAGGAGCACGACCTCGGCGGGACGTACCTGCCGGCCAGCGAGTTCGTCGATCTCGCACAGCTTCCCAGCTTTGAAGTGATGACGTACCTGCTTGAGGAAATCGGACGGAAATATGACATCAGCGGCTCGTAGACTCTCGACTTCGCCCCTGGGCCCCGGCGCAGGGCGCGGATCCCGTCCGATCGACCGGCGTCTGGTGCTGCGCGGAGCCCTTGGCGCCGCCTTCGTCATTCCGGTGCTCTCAGCCTGCTCAGGCCTCGGCGGCGGACAGGGCGCCAAGGCCGACAACACCCTCAGGGTCATCGCCGGTTCGGAGATCAAGGACCTCGAGCCGATCCTCGAGGAGATGGTCGCAGAGACCGGATGCCGCCTCGACATCACCTATCAGGGCACCCTCGAAGGCACCGATGCGCTCGTGGCCAACGGTAGCGGCGACTTCGATGCGGCGTGGTTCCCCTCGAACTACTACCTCTCGCTCTTCGACGAGGCCGCCGACCTCATCGACCAGGAGAACTCGATCATGAGCTCCCCGGTGGTGCTCGGCCTCCAGGCCGATGCTGCCGGCCGGCTGGGCTGGAGCGCCGATGCGCCGCCGAGCTGGGATGACGTCGTCTCTGCTGTCAACGCCGGCGATCTCACCTTCGGTATGACGAGCCCGGTGTCATCGAACTCCGGCTTCGCGACCCTGCTTGCGGCCGCGACCGCGCTCTCCGGCACCGGCACCGCGCTCACGCTCGACGATATCGACGCAGCCTCCGAGCGCCTCTCGGAGCTCTCGAAGGGCCAGGAGCTCGCGGCCGGCTCCTCGGGCTGGCTCGCCGAGCGCTTCACCGGCGACCCGACCGTCGTCGACGGGATCTTCAACTACGAATCCGTGCTCTCGAGCCTCGACATCGGTCAGCCGCTCGTCGCCGTTGCCCCCTCTGACGGGGTCGTCACCGCCGACTATCCGCTCACCCTGTTCTCCGGAGCCTCCGAGGAGACCGCCGAGGCGTACAAGACCGTCGTCGAGCACCTCACCAGCGACGAGGTGCAGAAGCGGATCGCAACGGAGACCCACCGGCGCACCTCGGCCGGCGGGCCGCCGAGCGCTCCGATGACCTTCGAAGTCCCGTACCCGGCCACCCTCAACGTCGTCCAGGAGCTGCTGCGCAGCTGGTTCGCGGATGCGAAGAAGCCCTCGACGATGTACTTCCACATCGATACCTCCGGTTCGATGGGGGAGGAGAACCGGATGGAGGAGCTGCGTGTGGCCCTCGGCGTGCTGTCCGGGCGCTCCGCCGGCTCCGAGACCGAACGGCTGCTGGCGCTGCAGCCGCGTGAGACCCTCACCCTCGTCGAGTTCGCCGCCGCGGAGAAGTCCGACTTCACCGCTGACCTCAGCGATGACGACAACGCCGATGCCGCACGCGATGAGCTGCAGCAGTACATCGACTCGCTCATGCCTGAGGGCGGCACCGCCATCTACGACACGCTGCGGAACACGCTCATGCGCGCCGCCGAGGATGCCCGCGAGGAGACCATCACCTCCGTTGTGCTGTTCAGCGATGGTGAGAACACCGATGGGCTGTACACCCTCGACACCTTCCTCAACTGGTACGCGATGGAAGCAGCGGTGTCCGAGATCCCGGTGTTCACCGTGGCCTTCGGCGAAGCCGATCCCGAGGAGCTCAAGAAGCTGGCGGAGAAGACCGGCGGCCGGATGTTCAACGGCTCCGCGGACCTCACGACCGCCTTCCGTGAGATCCGAGGCTACCTGTGAGAGCCAGGGACATCGTCATTCCCACATCGGCAGGAGTGCTTGCCGGTGGGATCAGCGCCGTCGCCGGGATCGGCGCAGTGCTCGGAGCCCCGGCGGTCATCGGTGCCGCCGTCGGCGTCGGCGGGCTCATGGCCGTCGGCACCGCGCTCGTGACCAACTGGCTGCGCCCCGCCGAGCCGCTGCTCACCACCGCCTATGACGACATCTCCGAAAGCACAGCGGAGAAGCTCGAAGCGCTGCTGGAGAAGGCGCTCGTGCTGGAGGACCGGATCGCTGCGCTGCGCCGCGGTCTCAACGACCCGACAGCACTCGATGTGCTCGGTGATGCCGGTTCGCTCATCGACCGCGTCCAGGCGCTCACGGAGTTCGAGGCGATCCAGCGGCTGCCGGTGCACAGCGGTGAGATCGCCGTCCTCGAAGGCATGGTCGAGCGCTATCTGCCCGAACTGCTCGACGCCAGCGAGCGCTCCATCGGCTTCCTCCACACCTTCGCCGGCAGCGCCCGCGACGAAGCTGTGGCGAATCTGCAGTCCGTCGACGCACAGCTGCTCATCCTGGCCGAGAGCCTCGAGAGCCTCGAACGCGATGTCGTCCGCGGTGTCAGCCGCTCGCTGGAAGTGCATGCCGAGTTCCTGCGGGAGCGCTTCGCCACCCAGGAAGTCTCACCGCTCATCGACCTGTGAACAGCCCCGCCTGATCCCACCATCACTGCCCGCACCAGCCACCTGAAAGCACGAGAGAAGGTCACCCCGTGGAGAAGCTCCAGCCCCCGGCACCCGCCGAGATCGTTCCGGCCGAACCCATCGAAGACGTCTCCGACGATGCCGCCGTCGGCATGCTCAGCGAGCTGCCCGCTGATGAACAGCAGGCGCTCGCCGTGCGCGCCGGCAGCTGGCTCGACGAAGTCCAGAAGCTCAACCCGCACTCGCAGGAGTTCTCCCAGCAGGTGCAGGCCATCAGCCGGATCGCTTCCAACGCCTTCGAATCCACCGCCGGCAGCTCCAGCCGCTTCATGCAGCAGTCGCTGCGTGATGCACGCGCCCACGGCTCGGACAACCAGCAGCACGTCTCCGGACAGCTCGTCAAGCTGCGCACGACGATGGAGGAGCTGGCCCCCGACCACCAGACCTTCGCCCAGAAGGCACTGGCATGGATCCCGGGCATGAACGCCGTCAAGCGCTACTTCCGCTCCTTCGAGGCGAACCAGACCCAGCTGAATGCGGTGCTCACCAGCCTCGCCAAGGGCCAGGAGGGCCTGCAGCGCGACAACGCCGAGCTCGCCGTCGAACGCCGCCGGCTGTGGGACGACCTGCACGCCCTGCAGAAGGCAGCCGAACTGCTCAGCCACCTCGACGAGCAGGTCGCGCAGCGCGCCGCCGATGCGGCCGGCACCGGGCAGGCCGACCTCGCCCGCGCCCTCGAAGGCGATGTGCTCTTCGCCGTGCGCCAGCGCCGGCAGGACGTGCAGACCCAGATCGCGGTAACGATCCAGGCGTATATGGCCATGGGCCTCATCGAGGACAACAATCGCAAGCTCATCCAGGGTGTCGACCGGGCGCGCACGACGACTGTCACCGCACTGCGCACCGCCGTCATCACCGCTCAGGCGCTGGAGAACCAGCGGATCGTGCTCGACCAGATCGACGCGATCAACCGCACCACCAACGACCTCATCGACCGCACCTCGGAGATGCTGCAGCAGAACACCCTGCGCGTCCAGGAGCAGGCGGTGCAGTCCGGCGTCGCACCGGAGACCCTGGAACGGGCCTTCAACTCGCTGTTCGCGACGATGGACAGCCTCGACACCTTCCGCTCGAAGGCCAATGAGAACTTCCTCACGACCATCACCCGGCTCGAACGCCAGGTCGAGCGCGCCCAGCCGTACCTCGACCGGATGAACGACGACGAGGCGAAGAAGATCAGCGAGGCCGGACAGCTGAGCCAGGGAGCAGACCGCCTCCTCGAACTCGACTGACCCGGACCCTCCCACTTCCACTCCCGCTCGCACTCCCGATCCCAGCTGCGGGAACAAGCTCGGCGTGAGGCCGTCTGGCCACACGCCGAGCCAAATCCCTGCCCGGCCGTGGCGCTGGCTCTACCATGAGGACCATGGCGACCAGTACGACTTCCCCCGCTGGTACCGGACGCAAGAGGCGCGGCACGCAGGCCGCTCCCGCTGCGCGCGGCCCCAAGGGGACTCACGACACCCAGGGACCCAGCGTGTTCACTGGGTCATGGATGGGAGTGGCACATATGGCAGGCAACCGCGCCCGCAGCGTGTTCACCGAGACACCCGACGACGACAATCCCAACCGCCGCGACGGCACGGCCTTCTTCCTCGTCGGCCTCGCCATCGTCTTCGCCGCTTTCGAGTGGTGGCACATCCCCGGCCCGTTCGGTGACGGCGTACGCGCCGTCGTCGAAGGCACCTTCGGCCGGGTCGCCCTCGCCCTGCCGGTGCTGCTGCTCGGCTACGCGCTGCGGCTGTTCCTGCGCGGCCGCGAAACCCGCGGCAACAACCGCATCCTCATCGGCCTCATCGGCTTCATCTTCGCCGCCGCAGGCTTGGCGCACATCGCCGTGGGCACCCCGACGTTCGCCAATTCGCACGCCGCGCTCATCAACGGCGGCGGCGCACTCGGCTTCATCGTCGCCTCACCGCTGGTCGCAGCCACCACCTCGTATGTCGCCGTGCCGCTGCTCGTACTGCTCGGACTCTTCTCCGTCCTCGTCATCACCGCCACCCCGGTCAACCGGATCCCGCAGCGCATCTACGACGCCTACTGTGCCCTGACCGGCCACACCCAGCCGGCCCACGCCGATGAGGACGCGGCCCCGGCCGCCGATGACCTCGTCAGCGAGGGCCGGCAGACGAACACGCTCAAGCCGATGGGCTCCAAGCGCCGGTCGCGGAAGAAGAAGCTCGATGTCGAAGCCGAGCTCGCCAAGGCCGCCGCCGACCCGGACGTCGACCCGGCCTACGACAAGGCCTACATCCACGAGAACGACGTCACCGGTGACACGCCGGTCCACGATGAGCTCTACGACGTCGACGCGCCCGGCCCCAAGCCCGGTGAGCGCCGCCCGACCAAGGCCGAGCAGGACGCCGCGAAGATCAGGGAGGCCGCCGCCACCCGCGTGCTCGGCGCCTCGGGAGCGGGCAGCACGGCCGCCGGTGCGGCTGGACGCGCCGGTGCGGCGGCAGGCACGGTGCCCAATATCTCCACGCCTGCCCCGCAGGCCACCGGCGAGCTGCCGGAGCGCACCGAACAGCTGACCCTGGCAGGCGACGTCACCTACACGCTGCCCTCATCCGACGCGCTCGTCGCCGGCCCGCCGGCCAAGGAGCGCTCCGAGGCCAATGACCGGGTCGTCGAATCCCTGCGCGAGGTGTTCGACCAGTTCGGCATCGACGCCCACGTCACGGGCTTCTCCCGCGGCCCGACCGTCACCCGCTATATCGTCGAGCTCGGCACCGGCGTCAAGGTCGAGAAGGTCACGGCGCTGTCGAAGAACATCGCCTATGCCGTCGCCAGCCCCGACGTGCGGATCATCTCGCCGATCCCGGGCAAGCGGGCGATCGGCATCGAGATCCCCAACACCGACCGCGAAACCGTCGCGCTCGGCGATGTGCTGCGCTCACAGGCCGCCCGCCAGACGGAGAACCCGATGGTCGTCGGCCTTGGCAAGGACGTCGAAGGCGGCTTCGTCGTCGCTGACCTGGCGAAGATGCCGCACCTGCTGGTGGCCGGTGCGACCGGCTCGGGTAAGTCGAGCTTCGTCAACTCGATGATCACCTCGATCATGATGCGCGCGACCCCGGACGAGGTGCGCATGATCCTCGTCGACCCCAAGCGCGTTGAGCTCACGATCTACGCCGGCATCCCGCACCTCATCACCCCGATCATCACCGATCCGAAGAAGGCCGCCGAGGCCCTCGACTGGGTGGTCCGGGAGATGGACACCCGATACGACGACCTGGCCCACTTCGGGTTCAAGCACGTCAAGGAGTTCAACAAGGCTGTGCGCGAGGGCACCGTCACCGCGCCTCCCGGCTCGGAGCGCGAGCTCCACCCGTACCCGTACCTGCTCGTCGTCATCGATGAGCTCGCTGACCTCATGATGGTCGCCCCCCGCGATGTCGAGGCCTCCGTCCAGCGCATCACGCAGCTCGCCCGTGCTGCCGGCATCCATCTGGTGCTTGCCACCCAGCGACCCTCAGTCGATGTCGTCACCGGTCTCATCAAGGCCAATGTGCCCTCGCGCCTGGCGTTTGCGACCTCCTCGCTGGCTGATTCGCGCGTCGTGCTCGACCAGCCTGGCGCGGAGAAGCTCATCGGCCAGGGCGACGCGCTGTTCCTGCCGATGGGCGCGGCCAAGCCGATGCGTGTGCAGGGCGCATGGGTCAACGAATCGGAGATCCAGACCGTCGTCGACCACGTTAAGGGCGAGCTCACCCCGGTCTACCGCGAGGACGTCGCTGTCGACGAGCCCAAGAAGGTCATCGACGAGGAGATCGGCGACGACCTCGAGCTGCTCATCCAGGCAGCCGAGCAGGTCGTCACCACCCAGTTCGGCTCGACGTCGATGCTGCAGCGCAAGCTGCGCGTCGGCTTCGCCAAGGGCGGCCGGCTCATGGACCTGCTCGAATCCCGTGGCATCGTCGGCCCCTCGGAGGGACCGAAAGCCCGCGACGTGCTCATCACCCCCGAACAGCTGCCCGAGGTCATCGCCCGTCTGCGCGGCGAGGACCCGCCAGCCGCACCCGAGGCGTCGGCCGCCTCGGGAGCGGATGACGCAGCCGGCATGCCGGAGACCGACCAGGCCTACGACTCGCCGGTGGACACCGACGGCGCCGCCGGCAATTACGACGCCGCCGGCTTCCAGCCCGGCGACATCGACCCGGACACCGGGCTGGAGATCGTCGAGGCCTCCGGTGAAGACGCGTGGCAGCTGACGAACCGGTGAGCGAACAGCGCTTCACCGCCGCCTCAACCCGGGAGCAGATCCTGGAGATCATGCGCGCGTTCGGGGCCGGTGAACAGGCCGCTGAGATCTGCACCGAGGTGATGTTCCACACCGACCTCTCCGGCATCGACTCCCACGGCATCTCGATGCTGCCGATCTACCACCAGGAGATCGCCGAGGGTTCCATCGACCCGGCCGCCGCACCGGTCATCGAACACGACCACGGGGCCAGCGTCCTCATCGACGCCCGCGCCGGATTCGGGCACCTGGCCGGGCATGCAGGGATGCGCCAGGCGATGGCGAAGGCCCGGGAATACGGCATCGGGCTGGCCACCGTGCACCGCGCCAACCACTACGGCGCCGCCGGCTACTACGCGATCATGGCCGCCCGTGAGGGCCTCATCGGCCTGTCGATGTGCTCGACCCGCGGCGCGCTGCAGACCCCGACGGGCGCAAAACACCCGTTCATGGGCACCAACCCGATCGGCTTCGCCGCCCCGGCCGGTGACGACGAACCCGTCGTCCTCGACATGGCCACCACGACCGTGCCGCTGAACAAGGTGAAGGTCCACGAGCTCACCGGCCGCCAGCTCGGCGCCGACTGGGTCACCGACACCACCGGCGCACCGGTCCGCGACGCCGCAGCCGCCTATGCCGGACTGACCGCCGAATCCGGCAATTACGGCCTCAGCCCGCTCGGCGGGCCCGGCCCGCAGGCCGCCGGGCACAAAGGCTACGGACTGGCGACCATGGTCCAGATCCTCTCCGCAGCCCTGGGAGGGGCCGACCAGCCGGGAACCAAGGACGGCTTCCACGACGTCGGCTACACCTTCATCGCCATCGACCCCGGTCTCGTCAACCCCGCCGACACGGCAGCCGGCTACACCGCGCAGCTGCGGGAGGACCTGCGGGCAGCCGCACCGCTGGACCCGGCCGTGCCCGTCCAGGTCGCAGGAGACCCGCAGATCGCCCACCGCGCCGACCGCTCAGCCCACGGCATCCCACTGGCCGCACGGCTGACCGAACAGCTCGCAGCACTGTGCGCCGACCTCGGCTGCCGATACCTGCTGGAGGCCCAGCCACCGGCCTGAACAGGCGGTTGGTGAGCGGCTAGACTGGCCGGTGATGACTTCACACGATGCGGCTGCCCAGAAGCCGAGCAACTTCAACGTCCCGAACGTCCTCACGACGGTGCGGATCCTGCTCGTCCCCGTCTTCCTCTTCGTGCTGCTCGCCCACGACGGCCTCGACCCGGTGTGGCGGCTGTGGGCGCTTATCATCTTCCTGCTTGCGATGATCACCGACAAGATCGACGGTGACATCGCCCGCCGCTACAACCTCATCACCGACTTCGGCAAGATCGCCGACCCGATCGCCGACAAGGCGATGATGTCGGCAGCGCTGCTGGGCCTGTGGTGGATCGGCGTGCTGCCGATCTGGATCCCGGTCATCATCCTCGTGCGCGAATTCGGCATCACCATCCTCAGACTCCTCATCGTCAAGCGGATCGTGCTGCCGGCCTCGAAGGGCGGCAAGCTCAAGACCGTGCTGCAGACCATCGCCCTGGCCCTGTTCATCGGGATCGCCCCGCTGCACCTGGTGCTGCCGACAGTGGTGACGTGGTGGCTCGTGATCTTCGCCTGGGTGGTGCTCACCGCCGCGGTCGTCGTCACGATCGTCACCGGCATCCAGTACCTCGTCGAGGTCTACCGCCGCCTGAAGGCAGACGCGTGAGCACCATCGACCTCGTCCACGCTCTCACCGCCTCCGGCCTGACGCTCGTGACCTGCGAATCCCTCACGGCAGGCAAACTCGCCGCCACCATCGCCGACGTGCCCGGCGCCTCGGCGACGCTGCGCGGGGGACTGGTGACGTATTCCAGCGAACTCAAAGCAGAGCTCGCCGGCGTCGATCCCCAGCTGCTGGCCGCCTCGGGAGCGGTGCATCCCGAGGTCGCCGCCCAGATGGCCGCCGGAGCCGCCCGCAGGTGCGGGGCGGACATTGCACTGTCGTGCACCGGCGTAGCCGGCCCCGACCCGCAGGACGGGCAGCCGGTCGGCCGGGTCTTCACCGCCCTGTTCGCTCCCGGACTGGCCGCTCCCGAGGTGGTCGAGCACGATTTCGCTGGCGACCGGGCCGCGATCCGGCAGGCGACCGTCGATACGTGCCTGGCCCAGCTGGCCGAATGGGTGCGAGATCGCTGGGCATTGTCTTAATCGTCAGCCCCGAGCAGGCATCCCATTGACGGAGGCGGTAGATTGGATGGAACAAACTTCGTCACCGTCGTGTTGAAGGATGCAATCACCATCTTCCTGTCGCTGAGAAAGGACGCACATGACGCTTCTGCGGACCGAGATCGGTGACACGCTGCGGACCGCACGTCGCCGCCAGAACCGTACGCTGCGCGACGTCTCCACCGGGGCCAGCGTGTCCCTGGGCTACCTGAGCGAGATCGAACGCGGCCAGAAGGAGGCCTCCTCTGAGCTGCTCGCCGCGATCTGCGATGCCCTCGATATGCCGGTCTCCCTGCTGCTGCGAGAGGTCAGCGACCGGTTCGCCATCAGCGAAGGCGTCGACATTCCCGACACCGTTCCGGCCGAGCTGTCCGAGCGGGTGCTCGCTGACGAGGCGCTCGCCGGCCAGGCCTGATGCGCTACACCGCCTACTGGGAGCTCATGAACGACGAGTTCGGCTCCGTCCGCGCCGCCTCCCTGCACACTGATCTGGCGCTCTCGACGCTGGGCTCGCGCACCCCGGCCGAAGCCTTCGAAGCGGGATTCGACGCCCGTGAGATCTGGCTGGCCGTCTGCGCTGCCGCCGGCGTTCCCGAAGAGCGCTGGCTGGGTGCGGACAAGAAGCCACGCGCCAATCCCTTCTGAAGGCCATGACCGCCATCCGGCTCGCGCGCCCCTCTGACCTGTCTGCCGTGCAGGAGATCGCCGAGGCCGCCTATGCCCGCTATATCGAACGCATCGGCCCACGCCCCGCGCCGATGGACGACGACTACGCTGCGCGCGTGGCTGACGGGGCCGTGCATGTGGCCTGTGTGGCGGGTGCAGGTGAGACGGGCGCCGGTGAAGCGGACGCTGGAGGCTCCGAGGCGATCGTCGGCTTCATCGTCACCGCTGTGCACCCAGACCACCTGGAGCTCTCGACTGTCGCGGTCGCACCGCAGCAGCAGGGCCGGGGCATCGGGCGGCAGCTCATCGCCTGCGCTGAGGACCTCGCCGACCGGTACGGGCTGCAAGAGGTGCGTCTGTACACGAACGAGGCGATATGGGAGAACCTCGAACTTTATCCACGGCTCGGCTACCGGGAGACCGGTCGGCGCAATACGCATGGCTTCGACCGCGTGCATTTCGCAAAGCGCGTCGACAGTTCCGGCGACACACCCCGCATTTCGAACTGATGTTCGCATGAATCGCTATAGTGGTGTGCAGACACACGGCGACCTGTGACCTCGCGTGCTGTGCATGCGGGCTTATCCACAGCTTCACGTCGTGGACCGAGACGATGTCAGTGCCGGAGCCTAGAGTTGCTGGCAGATCGATGAACCACCTCAAGGAGGAACATATGGCACCGAAGAACACGCGCGGCGCGGCCTCGGCAGCCGGCAGCCGGGAGAAGGCCCTCGAAGCGACCGTCTCCCAGATCGACCGCCAGTTCGGCAAGGGCGCAGTCATGCGCCTGGGGGAGGAGACCCGTCAGCCGATCGCTGCGATCCCGACCGGTTCGATCGCCCTCGACATCGCCCTCGGCGTCGGCGGCATCCCGCGCGGCCGCATCGTCGAGGTCTACGGCCCGGAATCCTCGGGTAAGACGACGGTGGCCCTGCATGCTGTGGCGAATGCCCAGAAGAACGGCGGCATCGCCGCCTTCATCGACGCTGAGCACGCCCTCGACCCTGAATATGCCAAGGCACTCGGCGTCGACACCGACCAGCTCCTCGTCTCCCAGCCGGACACCGGTGAGCAGGCCCTGGAGATCGCCGATATGCTCATCCGCTCCGGCGCCCTCGACATCATCGTCGTCGACTCGGTGGCCGCACTCGTGCCCAAGGCGGAGATCGAAGGCGAGATGGGCGACTCGCACGTCGGCCTGCAGGCCCGCCTCATGTCCCAGGCGCTGCGCAAGCTCACCGGTGCGCTCGCCAACTCCGGCACAACCGCGATCTTCATCAACCAGCTGCGTGAGAAGGTCGGCGTGTTCTTCGGCTCCCCGGAGACCACCTCGGGCGGTAAGGCACTGAAGTTCTACTCCTCAGTGCGCATGGATGTCCGCCGTATCGAAACCCTCAAGGAAGCCGGCAACGCCGTGGGCAACCGCACCCGCGTCAAGGTCGTGAAGAACAAGGTCGCTCCGCCGTTCAAGCAGGCGGAGTTCGACATCATCTACGGCCAGGGCATCTCACGCGAGGGCAGCCTCATCGATATGGGTGTCGACAACGGCATCATCCGCAAGTCCGGCTCCTGGTTCACCTATGACGGAGACCAGCTCGGCCAGGGCAAGGAGAACGTCCGCGCCTTCCTGCGCGACAACCCCGGCCTGGCTGAGGAGATCGAGCTGAAGATCAAGCACAAGATGGGGCTCATCAAGGTCGAAGAGGAAGCCGCAGACGCTGATCCTGCTGCTCCGGCCGCAGCTCCCGACAGCATGGACAATGTCCCCAGCTGATCAGCCCAGCAGCGGCCAGGGCGCCCGCAGCAGTGCGGACGTCCTCGCCCGCAGCAATGCGGACGTCCTGGCCGCTCTGCAGCAGGCCATCGACTCCGTCGGCACTGATGGGCAGATCCACGCAGCCGGCTCGGCCGCTGAGGCCGAACCGGATCCGATCGCAGAGGACCCGGAGTACAAGAAGGCGAAGAAGCGCGCGCTGAATATGCTCGCCGCCCGGGATCACTCCTTTGCGGAGCTGCGGGAGAAGCTGCTCGGCCGCGAACACCCCGCCCACATCGTCGACACCCTCATCGAACGACTCCAGAACTCCACGTTGCTCGACGATGCGAACTTCGCCCACAGCTTCGTGCGCGCCAAACGCGAACAGCGCAAACTCTCACAGGCAGCGCTGCGCCGCGAGCTCAAGAAGAAAGGCATCGACGGTCCGCTGGCTGATGATGCCCTCGACGAGATCGACGACGAATGGGACCTCGCCTATGAGGTCGCTGCGAAGAAGGCCGCCTCGACTCGCACCCTGCCCTATGAGACGCGCCAGCGCCGCATCCTCAGCATGCTCGCCCGTCGCGGCTTTCCCTCCGGCCTGTCGTTCGCTGTGACACGGCAGGTGCTGGAGACAGACTGAGAAAGCGGTGCAGACAGCTGAGGTGCTTGGCAGAAGCGAGCCAGTTCTCCTCGGCTGTGTCCGCGCGAGGAGGCGGCACCAGGCTCGGCGCACCACTGAGGTCTGCTGCTTCCGCCGGCGGCGGCCCATGACCGAATGACAGGCAGTGCCACATGCCGGTGCGAAACGCAGCACTGATGCCTGTCGGTGCGGAGCCGGTGGAGACCAGCCCTGCGTGGGGCAGAACGGTAGGATGGAGGGTGCACCGTAATGAAAATGCATCGTCGGTCGTGGAGGCGGCCCGGATGACTGGTGGTCTGCTGTCGCGCGGCACTGCGGCCATCGCTGTGATTTCTGGAAGGTCCTCTTACCGTGTTCTACGCTGTTGCAGCATCTCTCATCGCGGCATCGGTCGCCATAGCGATAATCGGCCTGGCGTCACGGAACGGCACGCTCGAACGGAATTGGTTTGCGGGCACGCGCACGCCGGCAACGATGCGGGATGACACGTCCTGGGCAGTCGCGCAGAAGACCGGATGGAAGCTGTATTTCGTCAACGCGGCGCTTCTCTTCGTCAGCGGCGTCGGCCTCATCATTCTCGTTCTCACTGGCAGCTCCGATGAGATCATCGCCGTGTGGGTGCTGTTCTGGGCAGGCTGCGTCGTGGCTGTTGCCGTCATTCAGGCGATACGCTCGAACAACGCCGCCAAACGAGCTGAGTGAAAGCCGGTGCGCCGCTCCTGCTGCTGCCGCCGATGCGACCGCTCTATGGATTCCTTCCGTCCGGCCAGATCCGACCATGCGCTCCTGCTGCGTGACATCGGGATGCGCCGAACCGCGACCGCGCTCATGCTGAGGAAGCAGCCCGCCGTGTCACAGCGGCGACACGCTAGAATGTCTGCCGATGACTGAGGCACTCGAACTGACAGAACCGGCAGCCGCTGACCGCACCCGCACCTACGAGGTCAAGACCTATGGGTGCCAGATGAACGTGCATGACTCCGAACGGCTCTCCGGTCTGCTCGACGACGCCGGCTACCAGCCCGCAGCGGCCGGCGAACAGGCTGACATCGTCGTCTTCAACACCTGCGCTGTGCGCGAGAACGCCGACAACCGCCTCTACGGCAACCTCGGCCGCCTCGCCCAGGTCAAGGAGAACCACCCGGACCTGCAGATCGCCGTCGGCGGGTGCATGGCGCAGAAGGACCGCGACACGATCGTCGACCGGGCACCCTGGGTCGACGTCGTCTTCGGCACCCACAACATGGGATCGTTGCCGGCCCTGCTCGACCGCGCCCGGCACAACAAGGAAGCGCAGGTCGAGATCCTCGAAAGCCTCGACGTCTTCCCCTCGACCCTGCCGACCCGGCGCGAATCCACCCACTCCGGCTGGGTGTCGATCTCCGTCGGCTGCAACAACACGTGCACCTTCTGCATCGTCCCCTCGCTGCGCGGCAAGGAGAAGGACCGCCGGCCCGGCGACATCCTCGCCGAAGTCGAGGCGCTCGCCGCTGACGGCATCACCGAAGTCACCCTGCTGGGCCAGAACGTCAACTCCTATGGCGTCGAGTTCCGCGACCGTGGTGCCTTCGCCAAACTGCTGCGCGCCGTCGGCAAGGTGGAGGGCATCGAACGCGTCCGCTTCACCAGCCCGCACCCGGCATCCTTCTCCGATGACGTCATCCAGGCGATGGCCGAAACCCCGGCCGTCACGCCGCAGCTGCACATGCCGCTGCAGTCCGGCTCCGACCGGATCCTCAAAGCCATGCGCCGCTCCTACCGCACCAGCCGGTTCCTCAACATCCTCGACAAGGTGCGCGCAGCGATCCCGCATGCGGCGATCACCACCGACATCATCGTCGGCTTCCCCGGCGAGACCGAGGAGGACTTCCAAGCCACGCTCGACATCGTCCGCCGGGCCCGCTTCAGCCAGGCCTTCACCTTCCAGTACTCGATCCGCCCCGGCACGCCGGCGGCCACGATGGACGACCAGATCCCCAAGGAGGTCGTCCAGGAGCGCTTCGAACGCCTCGTCGCCCTCCAGGACGAGATCGCCTGGGAGGAGAACCGCAAGCTCATCGGCACCGCCGTCAACGTGCTTGTCACCAAGACCGGCGACGCCGAACACGGCCGGATGACCGGCCGAGCCGAGGACAACCGGCTCGTCCACGTGCGCCTCGATCCCGCCGCCGAGGCGGTCCGACCCGGCGATGTCGTCTCGACGACCGTGACCGAGGCCAAGCCCTACTTCCTCATCGCCGATGCCGACTACACGATCCGCCGCACCCGCTCCGGTGACGCCTGGGACCGCAGCCAGGCTGAGAGCTGCGGGGCCGGCGCCGGACCGGCAGCAGGAGCCGGCGGCCCGACCTCACTGGGCATGCCCACCATCCGCACCCGCAGCTGAGATGCGCCCCGAGGACCAGGCCGCAGCGCAGATGCCGCCGGTCATCAACATCGTCGGCGCCACCGCCACCGGAAAATCCGACCTCGCCGTCGCGCTCGCCCAACAGCTCGGCGGCGAGATCATCAACGCCGATGCCATGCAGTTCTACCGCGGCATGGACATCGGAACCGCCAAACTGCCCGTCGAGGAGCGCGGCGGCATCGCCCACCACCTCATCGACATCCTCGACGTCACCGAAGACGCCTCCGTCGCCGACTTCCAGACTCGGGCGCGGACGATCATCCGCCAGCTGCAGGGCCGGGGTCAGGTGCCGATCCTCGTCGGCGGCTCCGGGCTCTATGTCCGGGCCGCCACGGATGTCATGACCTTCCCCGGCACCGATCCGGCCGTGCGCGCCCGCCTCGAATCCGAAGCCGCAGCACACGGCGCCGGCCAGCTGCACGCCAGACTCACCGAACTCGACCCGGCAGCGGCAGCGAAGATCACCACCGGCGACACCCGCCGGATCGTGCGCGCCCTGGAGGTCATCGAGCTGACCGGCCAGCCCTTCACCGCCCATCTGCCCCGCTATGAGTATGCGCTGCCCACCGTGCAGATCGGCCTGGCTGACGACCGCGCGGCCCTGAACGAACGCATCGCCGCCCGCGTGCACCGGATGTGGGAGGCCGGCTGGGTCGAAGAGGTCACTGGCCTGCTGAATGCCGGCCTGCGAGAGGGGAGGACCGCCTCGCAGGCGATCGGCTACGCCCAGATCATCGACCATCTCGATGGGAAGACCACCGCCGAGGCGGCGATCGAGTCGACGATTGTGCGCACCCGCCAGTTCGCCAAACGGCAGCTGACCTGGTTCCGCCGCGATGCTCGGATACACTGGCTGCCGGCCACCAGTGCCGAGCTCGTCGCCGAGGCCTGCGCGCTCTACCGGCAGTGCTATGCTCACGGTGCCCAGATGCCGCCGGCTGGAAGGGAGCCACGCCGATGACCGACGCCCGCATCGCAGACCCGAGCGCCGCACCTCCGGCCCTGTCGACCGGCCATGGCACCGCCAATGACTTCGTCTTCCTCTACGATCCGGCAGGCGAGCAGGACCTCAACGCCGAGCAGGTCGCCCTCCTGTGCAACCGCCGTACCGGCATCGGCGCTGACGGGCTCATCCGCGTCGTGCGCACCACCGCTGCCGGCGTCCCCGAAGCCGCCGCTGCCGCCGAGGCTGGCGCGGAATGGTTCATGGACTACCGGAACGCCGACGGCTCGATCGCCGAGATGTGCGGCAACGGGGTGCGCGCCTTCGCCCACTACCTGCGCAGCTATGCGCTGGCAGCCGATCCTGCGCACATGCCGGTCGGCACCCGCGCCGGCGTCAAGACCGTCACCGTCGAACCTGATCCGACCGGACGCTCGGCACTCTGGTATCGCGTCGACATGGGGCAGTGGACGCTGCCCGGCAATAGCGCGGACGGCGGCGACACCCTCGTGCTCACTCGTGGGGTCGAGGTCCCGCGCCCCGGTCTCGACGTCGACATGGGCAACCCGCACACAGTCGTCGCCCTCGCCTCGGCGCAGGAGCTCACCGCAGCCGAGCTCACCCATGCACCCCAGCTCAACCCGAACCCGCCGGCCGGCACCAATGTCGAATACATCGTCATCGAACCCGATGGCGACGGCGATCCGATGACCGGAAGCCTGCGTATGCGCGTGTTCGAACGCGGCGTCGGCGAAACCCAGGCATGCGGCACCGGCGCGTGCGCGGCAGCGCTCGCCGCCCACCACTGGGCAGGCTCCCAGGGCCCCATCAGCTGGCTCGTCGAGCAGCCCGGCGGCACCGTGCGCGTCGACATCAGCGGCCACGAGGTCAGCCTGGCCGGCCCGGCGGAGCTGACTGCCGTCATCGAGCTCTCCGAGGAGCTCAAAGCGCGGATGCGCGCGCTGCTCTAGACCGCTGCGCGCTGCTCCGAACCGCCTCGGGAACGGCCAGGCGGCCAGCCAGCCGCTCAGTCGGCCAGACGCTCGATCCGCAGGATCCGGAAGCCCTTCGATGTCGTCGTCCGCTCCACGGCGTATGTCTCGCCGAGCGCGCTGCGCAGCCAGGTGAGCAGCGAATCAGCACCGAGCTTCTTGGCCACCACCAGCCACGCCGCACCGCCGGGCGCAAGGCGGGGCAGCCATGTGAGCAGCAGCTCGTGCAGCACCGCCTTGCCCACTCGGATCGGCGGATTCGAATAGATCGCCGCGAACCGGATGTCATCAGGGATCTGCTCGGCGGTGACCGCCTGGATCGAGCCCAGCCCCAGGTCGGCGGCATTGCGGCGGACCAGATCGAGGGCGCGCTCATTGACATCAAGCGCCCAGATACGCGGGTGCGTGCCCGCAGCGGCACCGGCAAGAGCGGTATGTACGGCGATCGGACCCCAGCCGCAGCCCAGATCGAGCACATCACCGGCAGGCGGGTCGGGGATCTCGTCGAGCAGCACCCGCGTGCCGGTGTCGAGGTGGCCGGGGGAGAACACGCCCGCCGCCGTCGAAAGCTGCAGATCGCGGCCGGCCAGGCGCACATCGATGCGGCGCAGCTGCGCCGCGGAAGCCGGCTGGGCGGAGAAGTAGTGCTCGTTCATCACACACCATCCTACGGGCCGCGCTGCCGCCGATCCCGCCCGCCGCGGTCCTGCCGGGAGCCGTAACCGTATGGGACAATAGAAGACCGCCTGAGAAGAAATGAGGACGATGCCAAGCGATACCCATCGCCGTCACCGCGCAGACGAGACCACCCCAGCCGCCGAAACCGGCCAGCCAGCAGAGGAAGCCGGCCAGCCAGCAGAGACCGAGCGCAGCCGCGACGACGCGATGATCGACCGGATCCTCTCCCGCGGCGGCTCCGCGCTCACCGACGAGGATCGCGTCCACCAGGACGACAGCCAGTTCGATGTGCTCGAGCGCGAGGCGCTGCGCCGGGTCTCTGGACTCTCAACCGAACTCGAAGACGTCACCGAGGTCGAATACCGGCAGCTGCGCCTGGAGAAGGTCGTGCTCGCCGGCATCTGGACGCGCGGGACCGCCGCCGAGGCGGAGGAATCGCTGCGTGAGCTCGCCTCCCTTGCCGAGACGGCCGGCTCGACCGTGCTCGACGGTGTGCTGCAGCGCCGCGACCACCCGGACCCCGGCACGTATCTGGGACGCGGCAAGGCACAGGAGCTGGCTGACATCGTCGCCGCCGTCGGCGCTGACACCGTCATCGTCGACACCGAGCTGGCCCCCAGCCAGCGCCGCGGCTTGGAGGATGTCATCAAGGTCAAGGTCATCGACCGGGTCGCACTCATCCTCGATATCTTCGCCCAGCACGCCAAGAGCCGCGAGGGCAAAGCCCAGGTCGAACTCGCCCAGCTCGAATACCTGCTGCCGCGCCTGCGCGGCTGGGGTGAGTCGATGTCTCGGCAGGCCGGCGGCCGAGTCGCCGGCGGTGAGGGCATCGGCTCGCGCGGCCCTGGTGAGACGAAGATCGAACTCGACCGCCGCCGCATCCGCACCCGGATGGCCAAGCTGCGCCGCCAGATCGCCGACATGACCCCTGCACGGCAGACCAAGCGCGCCAACCGGCAGCGCCACCAGGTGCCCGCTGTGGCGATCGTCGGCTACACCAATGCCGGGAAGTCCTCCCTGCTCAACCGGCTCACCGACGCCGATGTCATGGTCCGCAACGAGCTCTTCGCGACCCTGGATCCCACTGTGCGGCAGGCGACGACCGAGGACGGCCGCGCCTTCACGTTCACCGATACGGTCGGGTTCGTGCGCAACCTGCCGCATCAGCTCGTCGAGGCCTTCCGCTCCACACTGGAGGAGGCGACGTTCGCTGATGTGCTCATGCACGTCGTTGACGCCGCCCACCCGGATCCGCACGGCCAGCTCGCCGCCGTGCGCGAGGTGCTCGCCGAGGCCGACACCGATGACATCGCCGAGCTCATCGTGTTCAACAAGTCGGATCTGGCCGACCCGGATGTGCTCACCGGCCTGCTCGCCCGCTACCCGGAGTCCGTCGCCGTCTCCGCCGCGACCGGCGACGGCATTGATGAGCTGCGCGAGCGGCTGGCCGGCCTGCTGCCGACACCCAATCACGAGGTGACGGTGCTGCTGCCCTATGATCGCGGCGACCTCGTCTCCCGCATCCATGACGAGGGCACCGTGCTCGTCGAGAAGCACCTGCCGGAAGGCGCCGCCGTGCAGGCGAAGGTCGACGCCGACCTGCTCGCAGCCCTGGAGGAGTTCCGCAAGCCGGACATGTTCACCGGACAGGAGCCGCTGACCGCCGCCCCGGACGACACCGACTCTGCTGACACCGGGGCAACCGACACTGCCGGCCTGCGAGCATGAGCCGGATCCCGCCGCTGCTTCAGACAGCGGTCGCAGCGTTGGGCGGATCACCGCGCCGCGGGCAGCAGGACATGGCCGAGGCGGTCGGCGCCGCCCTCGACAACGGCTCCCACCTCCTCGTCCAGGCCGGCACCGGCACCGGCAAATCGCTGGCCTACCTCGTCCCCGCCGTCGAATATGCCGTGCGCACCGGCGAACGGGTCGTCGTCTCCACCGCCACACTGGCGCTGCAGGCCCAGATCATCGACCGCGATCTGCCGCGCCTCATCAAGGCGATCAAGCCGCAGCTGCAGACCCGTCCGCAGGTCGCCGTGCTCAAAGGCCGCCGCAACTACCTGTGCAAGCACAAACTCGACGGCGGCTATCCCGACGACGGCGACACCACCCTCTTCGACCTCGGCGCCGATGGCGCCGCCCACCGCGGCAGCTCCGGCATCACCGCCCTCGGTGAGGAGATCCAGCGCATCCGCGCCTGGGAGCGCACCACCGACACCGGCGACCGCGACGACCTCACTCCCGGAGTCTCCGACCGCGCCTGGGCGCAGGTGTCGGTCAACGCCTTCGACTGCCTCGGCAGCAAGTGCCCGATGGTCGAGGAGTGCTTCGCCGAGCGCGCCAAGATCCGCGCCGCTGATGCCGATGTCGTCGTGACCAACCATGCGCTGCTGGCCATCGACTCCTTCGGTGAGGCCAATGTGCTGCCCGAACACGGCGCCGTCATCGTCGATGAGGCACACGAACTGCGCGACCGCGTGACGAATGCGCTGACCGGATCGATCACCGTCTCCATGCTCAACGCAGCCGCCTCCTCGGCACGCAGACACACCTCGGCGCAGCCATCAAGCATCGACACCCTCACCACCGCCGCCGAGGTGTTCGAACGCGCGCTGGACAGCGCCGACGAAGGCCTCATCCAGCGCTGGCCCGAGGACCTTGCCGCTGCGGTCCGGCAGATCCGGGACGCCGCCAGCCGGCTGCTGTCCGACTCCAAGGAGAGCGAATCCAAGGACGCCGAAGCCGGCCGACAGATGGCCCGCGCCCGCCTGCAGGAGATCTTCGAACTCGCCGAGCGGATGGCCGAACCGGACTCCAACGACGTCGCCTGGGTCAGCCGCAGCACCTTCCGCGAGAACACCACCACCTCACTCGTCGTCGCACCGCTGAGCGTGGCCGGAACCATGCGCAACGGGCTCTTCGCCGAGGCCACCGTCATCGCCACCTCGGCGACCCTGGCCCTGGGCGGGAAGTTCGAACCGGTCGCTGCCTCACTCGGGCTGGCCGGGCCCGAGGCGCCGGCCTACGATGCGATCGACGTCGGCTCCCCGTTCTCCTACGAGAAGCAGGGGATCCTCTACGTCGCCGGTCACCTGCCCCGGCCGGGCAGGGGAGGCCTGAGCGAGGAGACCCTGGAGGAGCTGCGCGAACTGGTGACAGCCTCCGGCGGCGGCACCCTCGGGCTGTTCTCGTCGAAGAGCGCTGCCGAACAGGCGGCCACGGTGCTGCGCGAGCACCTGCCTGACTTGGCTCAAATTGGTGTGATGGATATCATATTGACACTGTGACCTGCGGGTTTGGGTTGTGAAGTGCTGGAATTCCTGACTAATCGGGTGGTTGGGGTG
>NZ_JBHMAU010000090.1:0-1091 GCF_042429315.1 Brevibacterium otitidis
CATTCTAGACGCCCTCGTAGTTACCCACGAGAGGTCAGCGCAGCCCACTGACCAGCGCAAACAGTTCGCGAAACAAGGAAATCACCCAAAATTGTGGAAGTCAGGTCCGACGATCACCGCGGCATCGAACCAGCTGAGCCCGAGCAGCGGAGCACGCCCCAGCAGCGCGGCGAGCACGAGCCCAAGCACCACCAGCCGGGCCCTGCTGCCCCGTAGCGGAACCACTGTGAGGAACAGGGTGGCCACCACCACGCCGATCGCACCACCGGAGCCGAACGCACCGAGTGCGGCTTTCCCGTTGCCTGCTGTCACGAGGATGAACGCGGAGACGATCCCGGCGCCCAAGCCGTTCCCCGCGTTGGCAAGCGAGTACCACAGCTGTGCGGACCGTGCTGAGGGTGATGTCCAGAGCAGGCGGAATCCCTCGCGCGCCCCTGCGAAGGGAACGCGGACCCATGATGTCGAACGGGCCTGCGGTTGGTTCAGCGGCAACAGCAGCGCGGCGCAGCCGGCGGAGGCGAAGGAGACGGCGTCGATGACGATGATGATCCAGAAGGGCAGCACCCCGTATAGCAGAGCGCCGAGCGCAGGACCGAGGATCAGGGGCGCATTCAGTGAGAAAGCCACGAACGCGTTGACGCGCACGAGGTTCGTCCTCGTGGCGAGGCCGCGGATCGCTGCCTGCTGAGTGATGACGATGACGGCGTCGATGGCCCCGGAGATGAGGATCATCAGGTACAGGAGCCACGCTCGCTCAGCATAGGACAGGGCGGCCACGCCAGTGGCAAGGATGAGCGCGCCAAGAATAAGGTTACCAGCCAGTAGCACGACTCGCTTCGGCAGGTGGTCAGCAATGCCTCCGACGAGCGGGGATGCGTAGATTGAGGCGAGCATCGAGGCGGCAAGCACGGTGGCCAGCACCTGGGCTGACCCCGTCACGGAGAACAGGTAGAGCGACAGGCATACCGTGGTCGCGCTGGATAAAGGGCTCTTCGGACATCCGGTGGGGGTGAGGTTCGTCGGGTGCTGGTTGGCGGGTAGGGGTCGAGGTCCCCGAGGATCAGAAGCGCTAACCACCTGATCTACCACGA
>NZ_JBHMAU010000091.1:0-1121 GCF_042429315.1 Brevibacterium otitidis
GGCCGACGTCGGTGGCGGAGCCTGGACCTGGGCACCATCCCGGTTTGGCTCGAGGCCGATGCTCCGCGCGTGAGCTGCAGCGATCACGGCCCCACCGTCGCGATGGTGCCCTGGGCCCGGCACGGCGCTGGGCATACTCACGCCTTTGATCAGCAGGTCGCATGGCTGGCCACGCAGTGCTCGAAGAGCGCGGTGACCGAGTTGATGAGGATCGCCTGGCGCACCGTCGGCGCGATCATTTCCCGCGTCTGGAACGACGTCGCGGACCTGCACGACCAGTTCGCGAACCTGCGCCGGATCGGGATCGACGAGATCTCCTACAAGCGCGGCCACAAGTACCTCATCGTCGTCGTCGACCACGATTCAGGGCGGCTGGTCTGGGCCGCACCGGGTAGAGACCGAGCCACCCTGAACCTGTTCTTCGACGCGCTGGAAGCCAGCGGAGAGGGCCGTTGCGCGGCGATCACTCACGTCTCCGCGGATGGGGCGGACTGGATCAGCGCCGTGGTCGCTGACCGGTGCCCCGCAGCGGTGCGCTGCGCCGACCCGTTCCACGTCGTCAAGTGGGCCACCGAAGCTCTCGACGAGGTTCGTCGTGAGGCATGGAACCAGGCCCGCGGTGCCGTCACCAAGCGCCGTGCCGGCCGCTCCTCGGGGCACGCCAAGGCGCTCAAGCATGCCCGCTACGCGCTGTGGAAGAACCCCGAGAACCTCACCACCCGTCAGCAGGCGAAACTGGCGTGGGTCGCTCAGACCGACCCTCGACTACACCGCGCCTACCTGCTCAAAGAAGGGCTACGGCTCGTGTTCCAGCTCGATCCGGACGAGGCTCCCGGAGCGCTGGAGAAGTGGATCAGCTGGGCGCGACGATGCCGGATCCCTGCCTTCGTCGACCTCCAGCGCCGCATCGTCAAACACCGGTCCTCGATCCTGGCCGCGATCGCACACGGACTCTCCAACGGCCGCATCGAGTCCGTGAACACCAAGATCCGACTCCTCACCCGCGTCGCCTTCGGATTCCGCTCACCCGAGCCCCTGATCGGCCTCGCCATGCTCACACTCGGAGGCCACCGCCCCCTCCTGCCCGGCCGCTGAAGACCCACGGATCAGTCAGTAGAGCC
>NZ_JBHMAU010000092.1:0-1157 GCF_042429315.1 Brevibacterium otitidis
TAGCACCTGAGAGGTGCCCCTTTCTTGGCCGGGAATGTTGACTTATAACATCACCATTTTCCCAGTTCAGGAGGGGCATTTCCATTCCACACGCGGCTCGATCCGACCACTTACATCGGTGGATCAAGGCTTAATCTCTTCTAATCTTCAATCGTCTTGACGTGCCGATGGTTGGCGAAAAGCATTAGCAAGCTCGCACGAGGGTAGCTTCGGCTGCGCGCACTCACAGCTTGCGCCTGAGCTGTAACAATGAGGCCCTTGCCCGTGCCGGTTCATGCCTAGTTGTGCGACATTACCTCTCGCCGCGCTGGCCCTGGACATTACTCACCGTGCAACGAGACCGAGAAAGCTCGGTAACAGACAGGGTCACGTTGAAACGTCCGGGATGCGCACCCGCGGCCCCATCGGCAGCGCGAATTCCGATCGCGGTATGTCCTGCAGGGATGGCCCGCAACGCTCCAACGAAGCCGTGAACACTCGGGCGTCACGAAGTAATACGTCTTGCGAAAGTATGGTGTATACACCATACTGAACCGCATGAGGACATCACCTGGCACACTCGGAGCGGCCCTCCAGACGCTGCCCCGGACGATCGAACTCCCGAACGCAGGTGCCCTTGAGTCGGACCTCGGAGTAGCGACCGCCTCAGGGCATCACGGAGAGTTGCTCCAAGGGCCTGTGCGCCTGCACGAGTCCATTGAAACGGCCCTTGTCACCCTGCCCGATAAGCGGTGGCATTCCCGCGCGCACGGGAAGGTCACGCCCCATACCGGCATCGAGGTTGTAACCACACCCCACAAGCCGAAAGTTGTCGCCGCGAGACATCAACCGAAGGAACCCAGCAGACTGTACTTAACAAAGAACAGAACCCCATCGGAAGAGGTGAAGCTCAGCCTCCGCAAGTTGGGGATTCCCTTCATTAAAAGACTCGCCGCAAAAAGCAAAGAACGATAGTGGAAGAAGGTGTTTGCGTCGTGGATAGCATCCTCAAACGAGAGCCGTCACTTCGAGAAAGAGTGGCCTCCGAGATAATCCGTCTTGTATCCATTGGTGGCTCTTCGGACATCCGGTGGGGGTGAGGTTCGTCGGGTGCTGGTTGGCGGGTAGGGGTCGAGGTCCCCGAGGATCAGAAGCGCTAACCACCTGATCTACCACGA
>NZ_JBHMAU010000093.1:0-1164 GCF_042429315.1 Brevibacterium otitidis
TCGGCCATACCGTCGCTGCCGCCGACCCAGTCAGCGAAGGCGTCGCTCACATCCGCGTCGCAATCACATCGCCTGGGTAACTACAGTTGTGGAAGTCAGGTCAGACGCGCGAACGAGTGCGCGCTCACCGATCACGCAAGCCAGAATAGCCATCTCGCTCCAGGTCAGGCCCCTAGCCGATAGAAGTGCATGATGGCTGCCTTCGCTGCGATCGGCCCCCTATTTTTAGTACTTGCCGTTGGCGGCCTTGCGAGCTTTTTGCCGAGAATGCGGACAGTGCATCCAGCCTTGACCTCGTTCGTCTTCTACTTCGCGTTGCCGACATTCCTATTCGACACTGTAGTGACGGCTCCTGTCAGCGAAGGCGTTCCATGGGGGTTCGTACTGACTGCTTGCGGCGTAACAGGCTGCGTTGCCGTACTCAGCTGGATCACGAGCATGCTCTCTGGGCCGACCGGCCGAAGGATTGCCGCGCCCCTATCTCTGGCGGCTAGCTACGGCAATGTCGGCTACCTAGGTGTTCCCATTGCTCTGAGTACGCTAGGCCCTGATGCTGGTCTCGCTGCCGCGATAGGACAGCTCTTACACAACCTCATGTTCATGCTCGGATACCCGACAGTGCGAGCTTTCGCTGCTAATCATTCCAGTGATTCTAGCGCGCGCAAGCGAGTTTGGAGTGCTGTCAAGAAGTCTCTCTTGACCAGCCCTATCACCCTAAGCGTTGCTCTAGGTATAACTGCGGCCCTACTTGAGGTTCCTCTGCCAGCTCTGGTTTCGAGCACGCTAGGGCTTTTCAGCCAAACAGCAGTGCCTCTTGCGATGTTTGCCGTAGGCCTTACTCTGCCAACTGCCGTATTGGATCTCGTAAAGGGTGCGATCCCAGGGATCCCTCTCTTACTCGGAACCACCATAAAGATGCTTCTGCTACCGGTCTGTACAGCCGTCGCCGTGACTCAACTTGCACCCTCACTGGAACCGACGTGGTCCGGCACACTCGTCCTAATGGCAGCCATGCCGACTTCTACTACTGCCTTTATCCTTTCGCAGCAAGAGGATTCTGACCTGACTTGCACAGGTTGGCGGGGTTTTCGGAGCTTTTGGTTTGTTTGTGCTGGTCAGCGAGTCGGGCTCGGTCGTGGTGGGTGACTAATATGGGGGTATGAA
>NZ_JBHMAU010000094.1:0-1200 GCF_042429315.1 Brevibacterium otitidis
ATGACCTGGTGGCAGCGAGGATCATTCATCCTGGCTCGAAGTTCGAATCAATCGAAACTCTTGCTGAAGTCGGTGTGCAGTCAGCGTCCTACGCCACGATCAAACGCTGCTTGCCTCGTTATGCCACCGAGGAGTTCCGTGACGCTATCACTCATGCGCTGGCGACTCATGCGGGTATCGGCCCTGGCGTGTTGGTGCTCTACGATGTGACCACCCTGTACTTCGAAACCGATCAGGCCGATGATCTGCGCACGCCAGGGTTTTCCAAAGAGCGTCGCCTGGAGCCACAGATCACAGTCGGTATGCTCACCGATGCTGGCGGGCTGCCACTGTCGATCGGGGCGTTTGAAGGAAACCGGGCTGAAACACAGACGATGCTGCCGATGATTCAGAGCCTCGCCCAGGCCTACAATCTCGATGACATCACCGTGGTTGCCGATGCCGGGATGTTCTCTGCAGCGAATAAGAAAGCCATTGTCGACGCGGGCTTGGGCTACATCCTCGGCACGAAGGAACGACGCATCCCCTACCCAGTACAGCAGTGGAGGGATACCCATCCGGGCCAGGACTACACCGATGGGCAGATCTGGTCCTTCGCTGACCGGTCAGGCAGAGGACCAGACGGGACACCGCACGCGGTGACGTACTACCAGTACTCCTGGGATCGGGCCCGGCGCAGCCGTCGAGGAATAGATGAACAGCTAGCGAAAGCTGAACGCGCAGTCGCCGGTAAAGCAGCAGTCAAACGAAACCGCTACGTCAACCTGAAAGCCCCGAAGAAGACCGTCAACTACGAACTAGCCGACAAGCACCGAGCCCTGGCAGGGATCAAAGGCTACGAAACCAACCGGGTAGACCTCACCGCCGAGCAGGTCATCGACGCCTACCGGCAGCTATTCAAGATCGAGAAGTCATTCCGGATGGCGAAATCGGACCTGCGAGCACGACCGATATATCACCGCAAACAAGACTCCATCGACGCGCACCTGACAATCGTGATGTCCGCGATGGCCTGCGGACACATCCTCGAACAAGCAACCGACCTGTCACTGAAACGGCTGGTGCGGACACTGAAGAAATACCGCTCCTTCACCCTCGACGTCGCAGGCCACACAATCCACGCCACCACCCCCGTGCCCCACAACGTCCAGACCATCATCCAGCACCTGCCAAAACCTGACTAATTTGAGCCAAGTCAGG
>NZ_JBHMAU010000095.1:0-1267 GCF_042429315.1 Brevibacterium otitidis
GACCCTCACCTGCAAGATCGTCGGGCGCCACCCCAGCGGAACATGCGACAGCCACCGCACCACAGTGCCCCGAGCTCTGCCCTGGCCTCCGCAGTCATGGCACCAATCATCGGCGTCGACCGGCCGGCAGGCCAACACAACACGCTCAGACTCGACGCACAGCCCGGTCACCTCCAACCCGAGCCCGCCGAGCAAGCAGAAACCAGTCAGATCAGGACAACTGAACGTAGCGTCAAGCACGTCAAGGTCTTCCAGATCAGGCGTACAGGAACCTTCATCATCGGAAGGCCCCGACCCCTTCAACCAGCCGCCACGCCGCAAACCCGAACAGCACTACCTACACCCTCGATTGTGAAGAGCCTCATTGAACTGTCGAGAGAGCCCCGCCAGGGCATACGGCGGCGTATCAGGCGCGTCCAACGCTTTCGCAAGCTTGCGCCGAAGAGCTAGCAGATACTCAAGCTCAGTGCCCTTCGCAGCCGCCTCAGTGATCGAATCAAACACACGTGGCTTACTCCGCTTAGCGGGCAATTTCCGGGCCATGCCGACCCCTTTCTTTGTTTAGAATGTTTTTCACCAGCAGGGAGAGAACGCAATGCCGGTGGGGCGTCTGTGTCGGGCCGGGGACCGGATACCCCCTGCGGCACCGTCCGGCTCACCCATCCAAGTTCCCGCCACCCCTTACCGAGCGAATCGCTCCGTTACCAGACTGTTACCGTCTCCAGCAATCCGCATGCAGGCGCTGATCACTACGTTCAGAACGCAACACCAGTTGTTCGTTCCTCTTGACTTGCCACCGCCGCATTGGTTGGGTGAAATGTGTCACTCGGTACAACCAAGAGAGGAAGAAGATCAATGAATTTTGTATCCGATACCGCTGAGAGGTTGCCGATTGTCGTGGCTACAATTATGGCGTTGGCGCTTTGTCTTTCAGTGCTGGTGGCGCCCTCTTCCGCGAGTGCGAGTGCCCTCAGCGAGGACGACGTTAAGTCCAAGTTGCTTGCACAGCCGGAGACTAGAGAAATCGCAAAGAATCTCGGTGTTTCGCCTGAGACTGTCGCCAACGATCTGGTCACTGAGCTTGGTACTCAGGCCGCGTCGGATGTGGCGAAGTATATTTCCGAGAATGAAATCAACGTCGATAAGAACTGGGCCGAAGCTAAGCCTTGATCCACCGATGTAAGTAGCCGGATCGAGCCGCGTGTGGAATGGAAATGCCCCTCCTGAACTGGGAAAATGGTGATGTTGTAAGTCAACATTCCCGGCC
>NZ_JBHMAU010000096.1:0-1274 GCF_042429315.1 Brevibacterium otitidis
CACAACGCTCATGAATTTCACTCATCTACAGATCCTTTCAGACAGGCCCCCATACACAACCCATCTGACACGCCCATCCGAAGTGGTCCTCAGCCAACGCCCTGCCGAAGCCGACGACCGCGCCGTCCCCGGCCAATGGGAAGGGGACCTGATCATCGGCACCAGCAGGTCGGCGATCGGGACGCTCGTTGAGCGCAGCAGCCGCTTAACCTGAATCCACCGGATCGCTTGGGTAGGTAGGCGTGATCTGTCTTTGAGCTCGGTCCCGGAATTCGGGCAAGAGGCACTGCCGGGCCTCCCTGCCCGGAGTGTTCCACTGATCGGTCCTCGCGTTGCGCCGTTCTCGGCTGGTCGGTCAGGCCGCCACTTTCTCCGGCGGAGCATTAGCGGTCGTGAACAGGCTTGTCCACTCCGTCTCCCACGGCCAATCCCTGGGTAGATGCATCTGCACTCTGCGGGTGAAGCGCTCCGGGATTCGTGGAGACTCGGTTATCTGGAACCGGTTCCCTCATTTTCCGGGCACGATCAAGTTTCCGGACGATCTGCTCCCGGGGTGCTCGGTGAACTTCTTCATCGTCATCCATTCTCCCCGCCACCAGACGGAATGCTAACGGACAACACTCAAGCCAACTGGACGCTAAAAGCCTAGGGCACTCCAGGGTCTGCTCAGTCCTCGCGGTAAGGTGCCAGCCGGGTGAGCGCATCGCGCACAAGGGCCGGATTGTCGGTCCGCCACATCGGCGGCAGGCTGGCGAGCAGGAATCCGGCGTATCCGGCGGTGCGCAGCCGGGAGTCGAGCACGGCGACGACGCCCTGGTCCTGCACGGAGCGGATGAGCCGCCCGGCCCCCTGGGCCAGGCGCAGTGCGGCATGGGTGGCGGAGACGGTCATGAACCCGTTGGCACCGCGCTGGGCGGCTGCCTGTGTGCGGGCGAGCGCCAGCGGGTCGTCCGGGCGCGGGAAGGGGATCCGGTCGATGACGACGAGCCGGCAGGTCCGCCCGGGCACGTCGACGCCCTGCCACAGCGACATGGTGCCGAACAGGCACGTGTCCGCCTCCGCTGCGAACCGGCCGACGAGTGCCGAGAGGGTGTCCTCCCCCTGCAGCAGAATCGGCATCGGCAGGTGCTCGCGCAGCACCGTGGCCGCCTGTTCGGCAGCGCTCTTCGACCTGACTTGGCTCAAATTAGTCAGGTTTTGGCAGGTGCTGGATGATGGTCTGGACGTTGTGGGGCACGGGGGTGGTGGCGTGGATTGTGTGGCCTGCGACGTCG
>NZ_JBHMAU010000097.1:0-1472 GCF_042429315.1 Brevibacterium otitidis
TCCCACGAGGCACGGACGTTGATACTTGTAAGGGGCGGGGTTTCCGGCGTGACCCAGGCACTGACTGGCTCTGCGTGCTGCGATGCCGTTGCGTTGATCCGTCCGCTGGGAGCCTCGTCTTCATCGAAGAGAACCAGTCGGTGGGGACATGACCTTATAGGAGCATGACTCCGCTAAACCGGAGTCTCGTCAACGTCCTGTCTGCCCGACCGACTGGCTCTCACCCCTACCAGTCCAACGGAAGAGGCACTTTCATCATGACAGGATCAGCTGCGAATGTGTACGCCGGTATCGATACCCATCAAGGCACTCATCACGTCGGCATCGTCAGTGAAGTCGGAAGGAAACTCGGTGACTGCGAGTTTCCCACCACTCGGGCAGGCTATGCCGATCTGCTGTCTTTCGTCCTGACCTTCGGTACGGTCATCGCGATCGGTGTGGAAGGAACGGCGTCCTACGGGGCCGGGATCACCGCCTATCTGAGGGATCAGGGAATCACGGTCAAAGAAGTGATCCGCCCGAATAGGCAAGTGCGTCGGGGTGGGAAGTCTGACCCCATCGACGCTTATGCTGCAGCTAAGACGGTCGCTGCCGATGGGGATAGCCTGCCGATTCCCAAGCTCCTCGGCGGGGCTGTCGATGGGCTGCGGATGATGCTTAAGGCCCGGGCCACGGCAGTCAAAGCGCGCACCGCCGCGATCTCCCAGATCGTTCATTTCCTCACCACCGCCCCAGCAGCAGTACGGGAGGAATACACCGGGATGAAAGACCGTGATCTGCACGCGATATTAGCGGCATCCACTCCCGAGCCTGACGATCATCTGCGTGTGGCGCTCAAGCGTCTGGCCAGGCGCATCGAGTTCCTCAACGAGGAAATCACCACCGCTGATGACCAGATCGCTGCCCTGACAGCAGATGTCGCACCAGCCCTAGCAGCGGCGAAGGGCATCGGCCCGATCTCGGCGGCAAAGCTGCTCGTCACCGCCGGTGAGAATCCCGAACGAATCACGTCGAAGGCTGCTTTCGCTGCCCTGTGCGGGGCCTGCCCGCTACCGGCATCATCAGGCAAGACCATCCGGCACCGGCTTAACCGGGGAGGAGACCGGCAAGCCAACAGCGCACTGTACGACATCGTCAAGTGCAGAATGTCCTTCGACCAGCGCACCCGAACCTACGTCGCACGCCGGCGGCAAGAAGGGAAAACAACCAAAGAGATCATGCGCTGCCTCAAACGCTACGTCGCCGCCGAGGTTTACGCCCTCATCATCAATCCGCCAGCAGTACCAGCCACTGACGATCTGCGACCGCTACGCCTTGCACACAAGCTGTCCCTGACCGATGTCGCGCACAACTTCAACGTGTGGCCAGCAAAGGTCTCAAACATCGAACGAGGCAAATCCCGAGACGACGACTTCACCCACGAATACCGCCGATATCTCCTCCAAATCGCTTGACAACCTATAGGAGCATCA
>NZ_JBHMAU010000098.1:0-1720 GCF_042429315.1 Brevibacterium otitidis
ATCGATTCCGCGTGCGGCGACGAGGCACGGGAGGAACGCGTCGACATCGTGGTGGTATGCCTCGGCCCGCCGGAATTCGGCGGTCAATGCCCGAACGCCTCTGACTCCACAGCCGCGTCGGCGTGTTTCTCCGACAACCCAGAGGTGCGGACGAGTCGAGCCCAGCGGTCCCTCTGCGCAACCGCGGAGAGAGTTTCGTATGCGGCGGCGAGCTGCGCGCTCGACCCCACCGGTCCTGTTCGTTGGTGATCGTCTCGTGCGCCGAGAGCTCAGCGCCCGAGTACTGCAACACCTCGTAATGCGCATTCACCGGCAAATGGGAGACATTCACTACTCACGGCAGTTCGGCGAGGCCGCAGCGAAGTGCGAATAGGGCGAGTTGTACGCGATCACGGGATTGGGTCTTTGCCAATAAGTTTCCGATGTGAGTTTTGACGGTGGGCATAGTGAGCCAGAGATCGTCACAGATTTCCTGGTTCGTCATACCAGCGGCGACTCGAGCGATGATATCGCGTTCTCTGGGCGTGAGCTGATCCGCAACATCGGCCCCGGCGAGTGATGCGCTTGCGGATGGCCGGCTTTGGCGTAGTCGGAATGTGGTGAACAGCCGACGTGTAGGCCCTGGAGAGATGACAGCGTCGCCATCGTGGACCGTGTGAATCGCTGAAATGACATCACCGGGGTTGGTGTTCTTGACCAGGAAACCAGCGGCGCCAGATTCGACTGCGGTGAGGACGTGCTCGTCGGTGTCAAAGGTCGTGAGGATGATGATCTTGCTTGCAGTGTTGTTCATAATCAGGCGTTTCGTCACGGCAAGTCCATCAAGATTTGGCATCTGGATATCGAGAAGCAGGATGTCGGGTGCATCGCTGTCGTGTCGGCAAATTGCGTCAGCACCGTCGACGGCGTGCCAAAGAACGCGCATGTCTGGTTGCGCGTCAAGGATCATGGCGAGCCCTGCGGTGAAGAGAGGTTCGTCGTCGGCGAGTCCGAGGGTGATCATGACTGGCGCCAGGGCAATGTCGCGGTGACGAACCAGCCGCCGGTATCCGGATTGGGGCCTGCACTCAGGGTCCCGCCGAGCGCGCGGGCGCGTTCGCGCATGCCCGTGATCCCGCGGCGAACTTCATAGTTCGCTGACGTGCTGGAGGCGGCAGCTGGAGTGTTGAGGATCGTCAGTCCGACGGCCGAGCGATCCACGCTGATGTGTACTGTCGCTCCTGCACCGTCGGCGTGTTTGAGGATGTTAGTGAGACTCTCCTGAACAATCCGATAGGCGGCGAGTCCGACCGGGTCAGGTACCTTAGCCGGGTCGCCTTCTATGCGCAGCCGGATATTCGCTTTTGTGTACTTCAGATCTCCGATCAGGTCTGCGACGTCGCTGAGGGTGGGGGCCGGCCGCATAGGGACCTCGGTACCGTTATCCGCGTTGAGCACGTTGATGAGACTGCGGACGTCATCGACGGCGCTGCGGCTGATACGACCGATGTCGGCGAGCACCTGGTCAGCACGGTCGGGTTCAGTCCGAACGACGTACCTCACACCCTCAGCTTGGACCGCGATAGTGTTCAACGAGTGGCCAAGTACATCGTGCATCTCCCGAGCGATCCGGGTTGGGGGTGTCAGATGGGTTGTGTATGGGGGCCTGTCTGAAAGGATCTGTAGATGAGTGAAATTCATGAGCGTTGTGAGCGGTTGTCTGGTGCTGATGTTGTTGCTG
>NZ_JBHMAU010000099.1:0-1840 GCF_042429315.1 Brevibacterium otitidis
TCGAGGCCTTGCCGACGTGCCCGATCCCAGAGATCGCCAGACTGGGCAGGACGCTGCGGAAATGGAAGACGACAATCCTGGCGTACTTCGACACCGACGGTGCCAACAACGGTGGCACCGAGGCGGTCAACGGGCTCATCGAGCTCGGCAGACGGATCGCTCGCGGATTCCACAACTTCGAGAACTACCGACTCCGCATGCTGCTCATCGCTGGCGGCCTGGACGCATCAACCCACACTCAACTCTGAAGAGCCTTCAATTCATCATCTGAAATACCCTCATTGACAGAGAACACAACGACGGCTCCAGATATATCGCCATGCGCCCAAAACCGCTCGTCATTACCTTTGGGACACGCCGGGCGATGAACCTTGTCTGACAGATTTCGGTTCACTTGATAGAGCTGCACTTCAAAGCCCCACCCCCGAGGTGAACTCTTAATATCGTTTCCACCCTGCCATGCCGCGTCGATTGTTAGCTGTCGTTTACCTTCCACATCATCCTCAGTCCGATAAACGACGCGGTTAGGATGACTTTTAGTCATCGCCTCGACACCCTTACTAGAATCGGCTACCGAGTGGAAACTTTCACCAAGGCCATCTTCATCCTCTCGAATAAAGCTGATGTCTTTATCCTCCACTACGGCACTCGGCAGATCAGCAAACTCGTCGAGTACATCGTCGGCGGCACTGCCCGTCACTCCGCTGGCTAGACTTTGAGACCCTGCAAGTTCACGGTCGACGGTCAGCTCGGTCACGGTCGGCTCTACATGCGCAATTGCTTCTATTTCACGCAGTACAGCATTAGCATTCTCCGTTGCAGTCAGTTCCGGATCATAGGCGTATATTCCACCACCGTTTCCGACATCGAGCTGCGCATATTTAATCTTCACCCCCTCCGACTCCGCTAACCGAAATGCATCGAGGGCTGTTACCTTATGGGGAAGATCGAGGGTTTGTACTTCATGCCCAGGTGAATGTTGTGACTGGGACGACCCTCGATTTGAATGTTTACCATCCTCTCCATGAGCTTGGGTCGTGGGGAATAGTGGCGCTAGCCCTATGGAAAATGCACCGATCACGGCTAGCGCATTTTGAATTTGGGACTTGGTCACGTTTCGTCGCTTTAGTTGGGGACCAGGGGAGAGATCTCACTGTCATTATGCTTCGAGCACGAGTTTCAGTAATTGCGTATCGCCTCTACTCGATTGGTTTCTCATGCCAAGACTAAACATATAGACCCGGCGTTTGTCAACAGTTACGTGACGGCACTCCCAGACCTCGTGCTCCCGGCTTGGACTCCACTCCAAGGCGCGGCGCACTGCGTAGTTGATTACAAAACGATTTACTTCAAGGCGTAGGGACGGTGGGACCGCGTCACTTCGTAATGAAACTCGGCACCTCAATCAGGGCATACTAGCTTCAGCTGGCGGGTGGTCCGCCGTGTTCGCCACTAGCGCGGCGATTGCTTGAGTCGAAGGTGCCGTGAAGTCACTTGCTAGCGTTTCATACCACGGCTTCGCCGGCATGATCGTCATCGGTCTGGCACTGACGTCGACGAGGCTGCAGAAGCTGTTCCTGCGCTGACTGCCGGCACCACCGGCTCGCACCCTGCCCGTGCGGCAGCCTCCGCTCCCGAGGCGGGGGTTGCCTGTCTGCACACCCGTGCCACCGCCGCCGCCCATCGGATGAGCACGCATGTGCGCCCCTTCACTTAACAGCGAACACCCTTAAGTGGCTCTTCGGACATCCGGTGGGGGTGAGGTTCGCCGGGTGCTGGTTGGCAGGTAGGGGTCGAGGTCCCCGAGGATCAGAAGCGCTAACCACCTGATCTACCACGA